>CAMGCA010000196.1 GCA_946011705.1 uncultured Clostridia bacterium
CACACGGGCGAAGGCTCGCATTGCCCGCGGGGGCATCCCCGCCAAATTCCAATTTTCCGTGCTGCCCATACTTTTTGCTCATTATATCATTTCCGGGTTCGGTTATCAATAGAATTAACATTTAACGAATTGGTTAAATAAATGGTTGACAAACAGCTTCCCTTGTGATACACTTCATTTAACGGTTAAGTTAAATGTTAAATGTGAAGGGAGGAAGTACAATGGGCTTGCAGCAAACCCTGAAAGCGCTGGCAGACCCTACCCGGCGGGAGATTCTGAATCTGCTGAAAAACGGCAGGCGTTCTGCCGGAGAAATTGCCGAGCAGTTCGATATTACCGCCGCCGCCGTGTCCCGGCATCTGTCGGTGCTGAAAGAAGCTGACCTCATTGAGGACACCCGGGAGGGGAAGTTTATTTTCTATGAGCTGAACGCATCGGTTCTGGAGGAGATCCTGCTGTGGATTTCGGATTTGAAAGGGGAGGAAAGTCATGAGTAATTTGTCGATTGTATCTATCATTGTTACGTTGTTCGTGAGCTTCATTCTGCCGCTGGCGTTTCTGGTGTGCTATGCCCTGGGCCACAAAAAGCAGGGCATCTGGAGCGCCTGGCTGCTGGGCGCGCTGGGTTTTTTCGTGCCCCAGATCCTGATCCGGCTGCCGATTCTGACCGGCCTGTCCCAATTGTCCGGCTTTGCGGCCTTCGCCCAGAACCATCCTGTGGCCTATGGCTTCGGTCTGGCTTTCACCGCCGGTCTGTTTGAGCTGGCAGGCCGGTATGCGGTGGCCCGCTGCCTAAAAAAGAACCTGACCTGCCGCCGGGCATTGGCTGCGGGACTGGGCCATGGCGGCATCGAAGCCATCCTCATTACAGGCCTTGCTTACCTCAGCAATGTGGTATTTCTGGTGATGCTCCAGACCGGGGGCTTTGATACGACTCTGGCGCAAACCACCGCCGCCGGCGGGGATGTGTCCCAGCTGCTGGCAGCCAGGGACGCGCTGATGAACACCCACTGGGCCTTGTTCCTGCTGGCGGGCTTCGAGCGGCTGCTGGCTATGACCTGCCATGTGACTATGAGCATGATGGTCTGCTATGGCGTGCACACCAACCGGGTTCTGCCCTGGACGCTGGCGTGTCTGGGGATGCACACCTGCATGGATTTCATAGCCAGCATCAGTCTGTTCATCGGCAGGGGTCTGACCCTCGCCGCGGCATACACAATCATTTACATTCTGCTCACCGCGGTAACCGTTTTGTCCATTCTGATTCTAAAAAATATCCGCACACGCATGGCTGCGGAAACTGTGCAGGCGCGGCCGTATGATCCGCCCGCATAAATGGGAACTGATTGTTTCCTCGCTGGGGATTCTGATTCCGGTTCTGGCGGGGCTGATTCTGTGGAACCGGCTCCCCGAAACCATTGCCACCCACTGGGGCTTTGACGGCCAGCCCGACGGTTACGGCAGTCCGCCCTACGCGGTGTTCGTGCCCTATCTGTGCCTGCTGGCCGGACACTGGCTTTGCTTCTTCGTGACCGCGAAAGACCCCAAGAATCAGAATCGGAACAGGAAGCCCATCCGTCTGGTGCTGTGGATTATGCCGGTGCTGTCCAATATCGTGGGCATCATCATGTACAGCCTTGCGCTGGGGGTCAAGGTATCCGTCAGCGGCATCATGATTGCCGCCCTGGGCCTGATGTTCGTTGCCATCGGCAACTATCTGCCCAAGTGCCGCCAGAACTACACCATCGGCATCAAGGTGCCCTGGACCTACACCAGCGAGGAGAACTGGAATGCCACCCACCGCTTCGGCGGCCGGGTCTGGATGATCGGCGGCGTGGTGATGATGCTGTCCGCCCTGCTGCCCGTCGGGTGGGGTGTTGGTGTCACGATCACAAGCGCGGTGCTTTTGTCAGTGGTGCCGAGTGTATACTCTTATTGTTACTACCGCAAACAGGTTCAGGGTGGGGACGAACTGAAGCCCGTTCCCAGCGCCCACACCCGGTTGGGAAAAGTGGGCATAGCGGTGGGAGTGCTGACTCTGGCCTTTGTGCTGGTGACGCTGTTTGCCGGAAAAGTGGAGACCACATTCTCGGACGACTATTTTACCATCAAGGCCAGCTTCTACGATGACCTGACCGTGTTCTATGACCGGGTGGAAAGTGTGGAATACCGGGAGGGCAATGTGCCGGGAAGCCGGGTGTTCGGCGTGGGCAGCTTCCGGCTGCTGCTGGGCAGGTTTGAAAACGAGGAGTTCGGCAATTACACCCGCTACACCTATTACCACCCCGAGGCTTGCGTGGTGCTGAAGGTAAACGGCAAAACCCTGGTGCTCAGCGGCAAAGACGCGGCGGAAACCCAAAACATTTATCAGAAGCTGCTGGCGAAAACAGGATGCCCGGAAGCTTGAGTGGGGGGAATTTTGAAATTGAAACGGGATGTGGATTCACGCAGGATCGGATGGTATCTTGGCTTGGTCTTTGCGCTGAGCAACCTATGGACTTTTCCGCTTTTCTTCCTGCAGCCGGAGGAAAACAGCCCCATTATGATGGTGGCCGGCACGGGTTTCATGGTTTTTCCTACCGTATCGGCGGTGCTTGTAAAGCACTGGACGAAGGACGACAGCGGAATGTTCCTGGGATTGTCCCTGAAGAAGCACTGGCCTTTGTATGCAATGGCCGCGTTTGCGCCTGGATTATTCATTGTTTTTGGCGCAACGCTCTACTTCTTGCTCTTTCCGAAACAGCTTGATTTGTCGCTTGGATATGTCCGCTCCCTGATGGAAGCCAGCGGACAGACAGTGGTGGTTCCCACATTGACCCTCTCTATGGCTGCCGGTTTTGCCGCCGTCGCTGTCATTGCCGCGCCGCTGGTCATTGTGAATCACGTTCTTGCCTTCGGCGAGGAATTGGGCTGGCGCGGCTATCTGCTCCCCAAGCTGTGCCGGAAGCTGGGCATTCCCAGAGCCGTCATACTGGATGGCGTCCTGTGGGGACTGATACACGCACCGCTGGTCTGTTTTGGCCTGAACTACACAGGCAGCTATCCGGGCAGACCTTGGGCAGGAATTCTGATGATGGTCGTATTTGCCACCGTGCTTGGTATTTTCTGCTCTTTTCTGACGCTGAAAACCAAAAGCATTTACCCTGCTTGTATCGCCCATGGCGCGCTGAACGCCATTCGGGAGTTTCCCCTGTTTCTGTGTCAGCCGGGTTATAACGCGTTACTTGGACCGAAACCTTCCGGGATCGTTGGAATGGCTGGTTTTCTACTGTTGGATATCGTCCTGATGCGCATGCTGAGGAAACAGGGTGTTCAGTGAGAATTTTCAAATTGCGGTCTGTCCGGCTTACAGGATAGACCGCACTTGTTTTTCCAGAACAGGGGGAAAAATTCCTTGACTACCGGGAATAATTCCACTATAATATTCGGAGCTATGGATATTTATCTGAGAAAGGATTTTGAATATGGCGAAAGAATACAAAATTACCAGCCTGCGGCTGGCAGACTTGGAAAAGGAACTGAACTACCTGAAGACCACCCGGGAGCGTGAAATCGCCGCGATGATCGCGGAAGCCCGCTCCTACGGCGACTTGTCCGAAAACTCCGAGTACGATGCCGCCAAGAACGAGCAGGCCAAGCTCTACGGCCGCATTGCCGAGATCGAGGACATCCTGTCCCACGCCGTTATCATCGAGGACGAGAACGAGGCCAGTGGGCGGGTGGGTCTGGGCTGCCGCGTGGGTGTCGAGGTCGAGCGGGGCAAGCGGACCACCTACCGCATCACCGGTTCTCAGGAAGCCAACCCCATGGAGGGCAAGCTCTCCGACGACTCTCCCTTCGGCCGCAGCATCGTGGGCAAGGCTGCCGGCGAGACCTTCACCGTCAACGCTCCCGTTGGTTCCTTCACTATGAAGGTCATCAGCGTCACCCGTGAGGGCTGAGCCATGGCGAAATTTGTACCCCAGGCAGAAATGCCCCTGTCCGACCAGGTGCGGGTTCGTCGGGAGAAGCTGGAGGGTCTCCGGGCAGAGGGCTTCGACCCCTTTGTGCAGACCCGGTTCGAGGTGACCTCTGATTCCGCCGCCATCAAGGCCAATTACGATGCCATGGAGGGCCAGTCTGTCCGTCTGGCGGGCCGTCTCATGAGCAAGCGCGGCATGGGCAAGGTGTCCTTCTGCGATTTGCAGGACGGCACCGGCCGCATCCAGCTCTACGTCAAGTTTGACGAGATGGAGGAAAGCTCCTTCCAGCGCTTTAAGAAGAACGACATCGGCGATATCGTGGGTGTTGTGGGCGACGTGTTCAAGACCGAGCGGGGGGAAATTTCCGTCCGCGTCCACGAGGCTACGCTGCTGAGTAAGTCCCTGCTGCCCCTGCCTGAAAAGTTCCACGGCCTGACGGATAAGGAGACCCGGTTCCGCCAGCGTTATGTTGACCTGATGGTGAACCCCGAGGTGAAGCGGAACTTCGTCATCCGCTCCAAATTCATCAAGTTCCTGCGCAGCTATCTGGACAGCCGGAACT
>CAMGCA010000197.1 GCA_946011705.1 uncultured Clostridia bacterium
CATCCGGGGCCTGTATCCCTGCGGCGAGGGCGCGGGCTACGCCGGGGGCATCATGTCCGCGGCCATTGACGGTATGCTGACGGCAGAAGCAATCCTGAATTCTGAATAAGATGAAGGGGAATTTAACGGAGCAATACCTTCCCCGGGGAAGGTATTGCTCCGCCAAAGAACAATTTGTTCTATCAGAGAACGATACCGAGCACGCCCCATGGTGTAACGATGATAGAATCGCCGTGCACGCATTGGCTGTCGGCTCTGCCGCCGATTTTCCCGGGAAAAGGACTTGACAAATTCTGATGGAAGGGGTATTCTATATGCGAAAGTTAGTTGGCGCTAACGGCATAAGTTAGCTACCGCTAATAAAAAGGAGGTCAAGGTATGCGAACATTGAAAGACGCGAAAATCGGGCAGTCCGTGGTGGTGCTGAAGCTCCACGGGGAGGGCGCTGTGCGGCGGCGCATTATGGACATGGGCATCACGAAAAATGTGGAGGTTTTTATCCGCAAGGTAGCCCCACTGGGGGATCCCATTGAGGTGTGCGTTCGGGGATATGAGCTGAGCCTGCGAAAAGCAGACGCGGAAATGATTGAAATCTATTGATTTTTTGCATATCAGTTAGCTAAACCTAACTTGAAAGGAAGGCACTATGGAACCAATCAAAATCGCCCTGGCGGGCAATCCTAACTGCGGAAAAACCACACTTTTCAACATTTTAACCGGCTCCAACCAGTATGTGGGCAACTGGCCCGGTGTCACGGTGGAGAAGAAGGAGGGCACCCTGAAGGGCCACCCGGAGGTGGTGATCCAGGATTTGCCCGGCATCTACTCCCTGTCCCCCTACTCTCCGGAGGAGCTGGTGACCCGCACCTATCTGGTGGAGGATCACCCCGACGCGATACTTAACATCGTGGACGGCACCAACATTGAGCGCAACCTCTACCTGAGTACCCAGCTGATGGATCTGGGCCATCCGGTGGTGCTGGCGGTGAACATGATCGATCTGGTGCGGAAAAACGGCGATACCATCGACCTTCAAAAGCTGGGTAAGGCCCTGGGCTGTCCCTGCATCGAGATCAGCGCCCTGAAAGGGGAGGGGTGCCTGGCGGCGGCGGAAAAAGCGGTGGAGTTGGCGAAGAACCACACCCACGGCGACCGGCCCCATGTGTTCGGCGGCAGTGTGGAGCACGCTCTGGCCCACATTGAGGAATCCATCGAGGGCCGAGTGAAGGAGAACTACCTTCGCTGGTACGCCATCAAGCTTTTTGAGCGGGACGAGATGGTGCGAAAGGAGTTAGGGCTGCCGAAGGAGGTCATGGCCCATCTGGAAAAGCATATCACCGACTGCGAAAAAGAGCTGGAGGACGACGCGGAATCCATCATCGCCGATCAGCGGTATACCTACATCGAATCCGTCATCCGCAAAGCGGTACAGAAAAAGGCCCCCAAGCATGCCCTGTCCCTGTCCGACAAAATTGACCGCATTGTGACAGACCGGGTGTTGGCCCTGCCGATTTTCGCTCTCGTCATGTTTACTATGTACGCCATTGCCATGGGAAGCTTCCCTTTCTCTATTGGCACCCTTGGCACGGACTGGGCCAATGACGTGCTGTTCGGGGAATGGATACCTGGCGCACTGGATTCTGTATTGACGGCGCTGGGAGTCAGCGGCTGGCTCTACGGACTGGTGATGGACGGAATCTTAGCAGGTGTGGGCGCGGTGCTGGGCTTTGTGCCTCAGATTCTGGTGCTTTCTCTGCTCCTGTCCATCCTGGAAGATGTGGGCTATATGTCCCGGGTGGCCTTTATTATGGACCGGCTTCTGCGCAAATTCGGCCTGTCCGGCAAATCCATCATCCCCATGCTGGTGGCCACGGGCTGCGGCGTGCCGGGGATCCTGGCTTCCCGCACCATTGAGCAGGAAAATGACCGAAAAATCACCGTCATGACCACGGGCTTCATCCCCTGCGGCGCGAAAATGCCCATTATCGGCCTGTTTGCCGGGGCGGTATTTGGCAATTCCCCGCTGGTGGCGGTATCCGCCTTCTTCATCGGCATTGCCGCCGTGACCATCTCCGGCGTGATTCTGAAAAAGTTCAAGACCTTCGCGGGCAAACCCGCTCCCTTCGTCATGGAACTGCCTGCCTACCATCTGCCCTCGGCAAGAAATGTCCTGCGCTCCACCTGGGACCGTGGCATGGACTTTGTCAGGCGGGCCACTACAATCGTCCTGCTCAGCTCCATCGTGCTGTGGTTCCTCAAGGGCTACGGCTTCGCTGGCGGCAGCTTCGGAGCGGTGGGGGACAGTAACCTGTCCCTGCTGGCTGACATTGGAAGGTTGTTTGCCTGGATTTTCTACCCCCTGGGCTGGTCGGGAGACATGGCCTGGAAGGCAACCGTTGCCACGGCTACGGGCCTCATTGCCAAGGAACAGGTGGTCATGACCTTCGGCACCCTGTATCATTACGCGGGCGACCTCAGCGAGACCGGCAGCGAAATCTGGCAGCTGATTGCCGCGGACTTTGGCCCTGTCCGGGCCTACAGCTTCATGATCTTTAACCTTCTGTGCGCCCCCTGCTTTGCCGCCATCGGCGCTATCCGCCGGGAGATGGGCAATCGGAAGTGGACATGGATCACTGTGGGCTATATGTGCGGCTTTGCCTATGTGGTATCCCTCATCGTCTACCAGCTGATCGGTCTGGCAACGGGGGAAGCCAGCTTCGGAATTCTGACGGTTGTGGCGCTGGCGGCACTGGCGGGCCTTACTTATCTGGTGGTTCGGAAGAACAAGTACGCGGATACCAATGTCCGCATCGGCGTGTAAGGAGAAAACCATGGGAGACATCATTGTATTGGCAGTCCTGGCGGCTGTGGTTATATTGGCTGTTGCCAGGCTGCGCAAGGATAAACGAAAAGGCGGCTGCTGCGGCAATTGCAGCGGCTGCGACCGGGGCTGTAATTCAAAACAGTAAAATCTGAAAAGAAACGCTGTCATTGCGAAGTAAGTGACCGATGTCACTGGTGTGGCAATCCGTATCTCCATGGAAAGGTCAGATTATAGACTTGGCCAGAGAGAACGGATTGCCACGCCAGCGTGCGCGCTGGCTCGCAATGACATTTTTTGACCTCACTGCACAGTATCGTAAAGTTGCCCTTGCATTTATGCGGCTATTCGACTATAATAAACTAATTATAATCTTTTGAATGAGGTTACGCTGTGTATCTGAAATCACTGGAATTACAGGGCTTCAAGTCCTTCCCGGATAAGACGCTGATCCGCTTTGGCGACGATATCACCGCCATCGTCGGCCCCAACGGCTCCGGCAAGTCGAATATCTCCGACGCGATTCTGTGGGTGCTGGGAGAGCAAAGCTCCAAGTCCCTGCGGGGCGCGAAAATGGAGGACGTGATCTTCGGCGGCACCCAGAAGCGGGGCGCCGTGGGCTTTGCCGAGGCGACACTGACGCTGGACAACACCGACCGGGCGCTGGCCTACGACGCCGATGAGGTCATGATCACCCGCCGGTATTACCGCTCCGGCGATGGCGAATACTATATCAATAAGCAGTCCGCCCGGCTGCGGGATATCAACGAACTGTTTATGGACACGGGCTTGGGCCGGGAGGGCTACTCCAACATCGGTCAGGGCCGCATCGACGAGATTCTTTCCTTAAAAAGCGGCGACCGCCGGGAGATTTTCGAGGAAGCCGCCGGTATCTCCAAGTACCGGCACCGCAAGGAGGAGACAGAGCGGAAGCTGGCAACCACGGAGGATAACCTGCTGCGCATCGGCGACAAAGTCTCCGAGCTGGAATTGCAGCTGGAACCCCTCAAGGCCCAGTCGGAGAAGGCGAAAAAATATCTGGAATTCAAGGATGAACTCAAGGGCGTGGAGGTGGCCGTCTGGCTGGACACGCTGGACAAATTGTCTGCCGCTGCCAAGAAGGCCGAGGAGGATTATGCTTCCGCTTCCTTTGTCTTGCAGCAGGCCCATGATGATCTGGACGCCCTCTACCGGCAGGCGGAAGAATTGGGAAAGACCCTCCATGACCGGGACGGGGAGCTGGAAACCGTCCGGCTGAAAGCCAATATGCTCTCTGCAACCCATCAGCAGCTGGACGGCCAGATGGCGGTGCTTCAGGGCAACATGGACAATAACCGCGCCAACATTGCCCGCATTGAGGAAGAACTGAAAGGTCAGGAGGACCGCAGCGGCGGCATCTCCGCCCAGATCCAGCAGACCCAGGAGCGCATTGCGGAAATCGAGGAAAAGCTGGGGCAGAAGCGGGCAGAATTGGATCAGTGCCAGCAGACGCTGACCGCCCTGACTGCCAGCGCCCAGGGCATTACCCGGCAGTATTTGGAACTTCGCGGAAAAGAATCCACCTTAGCCGCGGAGATCGCCGGAGCGGAAGCCGACGTGCGGGGTCTGGAGGAGAGCATGGGGCAGTCCCAAACCCGGCTGGAGCAGCTGGACGGGGACCAGTCCGACGGAGAGTGCCGACTCAC
>CAMGCA010000198.1 GCA_946011705.1 uncultured Clostridia bacterium
CTGGGTTGTCGCAGTGCGAGTTGGTCGTCGGCAGCAGCGGTTTTCGTCAAAGAACGCAGCACCGGTTCCGAAACCCCCAGCTCCAGCGCCAGCCCCAGCCGCACCACGCCGTCCTCCAAGTCCTTGCGGTAGCGCCGACCCAGCTCTGCCTCCTTGCACAGGGCACGGTACTCCGCCTGGGCCCCATTGGCCTCCGCCAGTTCCTTCAAAACCGCCGTTTTTCCCATGGCCTTCATGACCCCAGCCTCCCGCTGAGCAGGCACCGCCACGAAGGAAAACTCGTAGGCATCCACCGGCTCCTTGAGGATGACTGCGCAGGTCTGCCCCTCGTAGACTTCTCCCTTGACGTGTCCGCAGGTTCCGTACTCGCTGCCGCAGATGGAGCATACTGCCCGGGCCATGGCGCAGCCCACGGAAACCTCCTTCTTGATACCCGCCTCGATGTCTGCAATGATTTCCTCATTGGCACCACCCCGGCGGATGTAGGCCCAGGCCTTGATGTAGCTCACGTCCTTTTCCTTCACCACCTGGGTCTCAAAAATCCGGGCAATCTGGTTTTCCGCGCTCCACTTGTGGTCAACGATGCCCGTTTTACCGATGAACAGCTTGGCAAGGGCTGGCAGAGCGGCGGTATCAAACCGCTCCCCGTCCCGGTCAATCTGGTCATCGCACAGCCGCAGGGAAAACACATACACCTGCTCCCCGTTGAGCCTGGTTTTTGCCAGGGCGTTAATCTGCTCCAGCTGCATGGCGGTAGGCGCTCCGCTGGTGTGCGCCTGCGCCGCTTTCCTGATTTCCATATCATTCCTCCTTCGTAAAAGCCTGTCAAAAACCCTGTCATTGCGAGCCAGTGCGCACACTGGCGTGGCAATCCGTTCTCCAAAAGTTTCGTTTTACCGATTCCATTTTAATTAACGGGACTTATGGGAAAACGGATTCCCACGGTCGCTTTGCTCCCTCGGAATGACATACGTCTTTTTGACACGCTGATCTTTTACTGTTTCACTTCCGCGCGATATTTTTCCGCCTGTGCCCGGTACAGGTCCGCTTGGGCCTCTTGGGTAATATCCTGCAGGCTGATGTCGTCCCATTCGATCCTCACCCGGTTATCCAGCCCCTCAAGGGCAAGGTAGGTCTGGCAGATTTTCCGCATGGCAGGCTCCACCGCCCGGCGCAGTGCCCACAATTCGGACGTGAGCAGGTCCGCCTGCTGGGTGCTCATGCGCTCGGTGGTGCTCCAGCTTAACCCCAGCAGGAAGGGGGGCAGGCCGGTTTTCGCCACCAGCTGCTCCAAAATCTGCCGCACAGGCACCTGGGAGTCCAGAATGGGGGCCTCCCCGCCAATGACCTTGATGTCCACGTCCCCCACCGCCACGAAGTCCCGGACGGTGCCGTTTTTGTTGTCCTCCATGGCCTTGGCCCATTCCTCGGCGATGAGCCGTCCCCGCTCCTGGGCGCTGGCGCCGTCCAGCTCCTCCCCGCCCTTGCAGGTAACGCTGTAGCGGATGTTCCCCGCCCGTTCCCAGTTGACGCCCATGGTGTTGTAGATTTTCAGCAGAATATCCGCCAAAAAGGGCATCCCCCGGAACAGGCTGACGCCATAGGGGTGGGCAGGTTCCGGGTGCCAGGTGGTGAACAGCAGCAGGTTCTGGTAAGGCAGTGGGCGCATCAGGCCATGCTCGTCCATACCCCACAGCACGGTTTCCAGAGCGTTGTCTCCCTCCTGCACCTCCAACTGTGTTACGTCTCCCCAACAAACCGCCCGTAAGCGGCCCCTGGCCACCACCAGCTCCCCAACCGCCCGGCCATAGGTCAGCAGGCTGTCGAGGTAGCCGCTCAAGAAGCTCTCAATGCCCATCTGCCCCCTGCCGCAGGGCATCATTTCCAGAAACTGGTTGAGCTTTCTCTGGGCCTCGGGACTGCCGCACTTCACCTGAAAGCCGCCGCAGAGCCGCACCATCTTCCCCACGGCGGCATCCAGCACCGGGATGGCCTCCCGCAGCTCCCTGTACACCCGTTCCTCCCCGCCGCCCAGAGGCACAAACCCCCGCAGGCCGCCGAAGGGGTGGGTATCCCCGCAGCGCAGCTGGCATACCGCCGCCACACCGCCGGATTTCTTTTTCCGTTTCAAAGATTCATTCCTCCTTTCGGATGTCTCCGTAGGGGACGGCCTCTGGACGTCCCGGCAGTACACTGTCCTTTTTTCCCGCAACCCAATGCGAACCGGTACTGTCTGCCGCCGGGGCGTCGAGGACACAGCCCCCTACGGTTTTCCTGTTCGGACTACGCTGCACGCCGCGAAGCCGCCGCTCTGCTCTCCCAGCACCGTGGACACGAAATAGCGCATATCGTCCATGGCGTGATCGTGCTCCTTGCGCACCCGATCCTTCCCGCCCCCCGGCTCCCAGAGGTACTCCCCCAGCTCCCGAACGCAGTCGGCGCAGGTTTCGCAAATCACGATTTTTCCCGTTTTCAGGCAGTCGGAGGTAAGACGGATGCCGCTGAGTACGTCATTTTTGGCCTTCTTCACCCGCCAGCCCTTCCGCCGCAGAACCTCCATGAAGCTTGCCGCCGAGGGATCCACAATCACCGCCTGAATGGGATTGCCCCCCGCCAGCTTCTTCAGAGCGGCGGCGTACTCCTCATCGGTCATCTGGTGCTTTTCCCTTCGGGAGTCGAAGTAGAATTCCTTCACCCGATACCATACACCATCCGCCTTTCCCCACAGCCCCATGGAGGTGGGGTTCACCGTGCCGTAGTCGCAGGAAATGTACCATTTCTCGCAGTTTTCCGGGGCTTTTCCCAGCATATCCGCTGAGAAGAAGTCATATACTCGTCCTTCCGCCTGCACCCACTGCCCCAGCACATACCGCTGGTAGAACACCCCCGTGTAGAGCCGTCTGTAGCGCTCCCGGATACCTTCCGTCAGGGAGGGGTTGTCTTCCATGGTAAATTTCAGCCGCAGGCAGTTGCGCTTGTCCGCCTCCAGAATCCATGTCTTGTAGAACCAGTGCTCCGGCCCTTCGGGGTTGCAGTTGAACCACAGCCGGCTCCCCGCCACAGAACACCGTGCGCAGGCCTGCTCCACAAAGCTGCGGGGCATCAGCGCCGCCTCGTCCAGCAGCACCCCGGCGAAGGTGATGCCCTGAATCAGGGACGCGGAGCTTTCGTCCCGCCCGCCGAAGGTGTAGAAGCTGTTCTCATGACCCCACAGGGCCACGAGAATCAGGTTTTCCGTCCGTTTTTCCCGGCAGCTGGCCCCCAAAGCGGTGAGTCTCGGCAGAATTTCCGACATGACGTTTCGCCGCAGGGAGGAAATGGTCTTCCCGCAGACGCCGAATTTCTGCCCGTCGAAGCAGCACATGGCCCATAGGAAAAAGCTCAGCCCCATGGCCAGCGTCTTGCCGGAGCGCACCGCCCCATCGCAGACAATGGCTTCCTTCTCGCAATAGGGAGAGTCCGGCGTCCACCAGGACATCACGATCTTTTGCTTGGGGGAAAAGGTCTTCATCCGTCCTCACCGCCCCGCAGCGCCTGCAAAAAAGCTTTCATCTCCCCTTCCTCATTGCCCAGCATTCCGCTGAGGGCTTCCAGCGCCTGCAAGCGGTCGATGAGCTTCACTTCCACGGTTCCCTTGTCGTTGCGCTTGACCTCGCTGAGCAGGCTCAGATCCAGCGCGTCCACCTGAGGGCTGTCCTCCAGCGCCAGCTTCACGCAGTCGTTGGCCCGTCCGAAGGCCAGCTCACCGAGCCTTCGCTGAATGTCCCGGCGCTGTATGCGGCCCAGGCGTACCCGCCGTTCCAGCGGGGTTTCCCTTGTTTCCTGTTCCATTGAAACCTCCTTTCATAAGTAGTCTCAAATGGCCTATTTTTTGCAATGGCATATGCAAAAATTTCAAATTATTTTTCCAGTTTTTTCAAAAAAGCCCTTCGGGACATCTCCCGAAGGGCTTTTCTTAACGTTTATTCCTCGCTCCTAACTCCACACTGAAAAAAACGCCGCCCCGGAAATCTCCGAAGCAGCGTTTCTTATCCATACAATGGAACGATACCGAGCTTAGCCCAATGGTGTCACGAAGACAGACCAACCCCCTTACGCATTGTCCGGCGGCACTGCCGCCCCATACCCCATGGGGTTCTGGGACTGCCAGCGCCAGGAATCCCGACACATATCCACCAGAGTCTTCTCGGCCTTCCAGCCCAATACCTCCGCGCTCTTGGCGGGGTCTGCGTAGCAGGTGGCCAGATCGCCGGGGCGGCGGTCCACGATTTTGTAGGGAACCTTCACGTTGTTGGCCTCCTCAAAGGCCTTTACCATGTCCAGCACGCTGTAGCCGGTGCCGGTGCCCAGATTGAACACCTCGCAGCCCGTGTTTTCGGTGACGAACTTCACCGCCGCCACATGACCGCAGGCCAGATCCACCACATGGATGTAGTCCCGGACGCCGGTGCCGTCGTGGGTGTCGTAATCGGTTCCGTAGCCGCTGAGAAACTCCCGGCG
>CAMGCA010000199.1 GCA_946011705.1 uncultured Clostridia bacterium
AAATATCCCTTGGTAACAAGGGCGCACTTCTATACAGGGTAAACCCTGTATGCGTGCGCTCTGCGAGGCAGACAGCCCAGACATCCATTGTCCGGGCTGTTTTGCGTCACTGCGTTCCGTACAAGGGATTGCATCCCTTGCGCCGCTTATGCGGCTATCCCTGCCCGCTTTGGATGGGAAACAATCTGTTTGCACAGGCAGTTTCCCATCCAAAGCCGGAAACACAACACGCAAATTTTACCGCTTGTCCGAAAGACAGGCGGTATTTTTTATCTGCAAGTAAAGGAGGAATTTACGATGCCAATAACCGAGAAGCTGAAACAAGAGATCACAGATGCCGAAAAGAAGCTGACGCAGGAACGCAGCAGGCTCCAGCGGCTGGAAAACCGGAAATCCTATTATGAGAAGGGAGACAGGAAGAAACGGGCACACCGTCTCATAACCAGAGGGGCTGCCGTGGAGAGCATCGCACCGCTGGCAAAGGTTCTGGGCGAAACAGAGTTCTATGCTTTTACGGAAAAGGTTTTTGCTTTGTCAGAAGTCAGGGCTTTGCTGATGGAGGCGGTCAATGCACACAATCAGGCAAGCCAGAAAGGAAAGGGATAAGTATCGCACTATTTCACTTCCATGTTACCCAGATCAAACGCAGCGCAGGGCAATCCGCTGTTGCGTCCGCTGCCTACCGGTCCGGTGAAAAGCTGCACAGCGAGTATTACGGAGAGGACAGCGACTACACCCGGAAAGGCGGTGTGCTCTGTTCTGAAATCCTGCTGCCGCCCCACGCTCCTCCTTCCTTCGCAGACCGGCAAACCCTGTGGAACGAGGTGGAAAAGGCAGAACGGGGCAAGAAAGCCCAGCTTGCATACAGTTTTGACATTGCCTTGCAGAACGAGTTTTCTATGCAGGAGAACATCGGCCTTGCAAGGCAATTTTTATTGGAGCAGTTTGTGAGCCGGGGCATGGTGGTGGATTTCTCCGTTCACGCCCCCGACAAGGAGGACGGCGGCATTGCCAACCCGCATTTTCATGTCATGTGTCCCATCCGTCCCCTGCTGCCGGATGGGACATGGGGCAACAAGCAGCGGCGGGAATATCTCTTGGATGAAAACGGGGAGCGCATACGGGGTGAAGCAGGAAACTATGTGTTCAACGCTGTCCCCACCACGGACTGGGGCAAACCGGAAACGCTGGAACATTGGCGGGAACAGTGGGCGGCAATGTGCAATACTCGATTTGCCGAGAAAGGGCTGGAATGCCGCATCGACCACCGCAGCTACGAGCGTCAGGGCGTGGAGCAGCTTCCTACTGTCCATGAGGGGCCGGCGATCCGCCAGATGGAGGCCAGAGGTATCCGTACTGATAAGGGCGATTTCAACCGCTGGGTGAAGGCGACTAATGCCTTGATCGGCAAGCTGAAAAAGAAAATTACGGCACTGCTTGACTGGCTGAAAGAAGTGCATGAGGAATTGAGCAAACCGCAAGCCCCAAATCTGGCGCAGCTGCTCAGCGAGTATTACACCAACCGCAGCACAGGAGCATGGAGACGGAAAGCAAAGATCGGAAATCTCAAAGAGTTCAATGAGATTTGCAATTATCTCATGCAGAACAATTTGACAACGCCGGAACAGTTGCAGGAGCGTGTATCTGCCCTGAGTGACCGCATTGACATTTTGAAAAACGATCTGCGTGGCAAATCTGACCGCATGAAGGAGTTGGAGGAACTTCTTCGCATGGTGCAGTTTTACGCCGACGGGAAGCCTGTTGCTGACAAGCTGGCAGCCATCAAGTGGAAAGGTAGGCGTGAGCAATTCATGTCTGAAAATGAAAATGCACTCCGCCTGTATCACATGGCAGAGCGCAAATTAAAGCCGCATTTTAAGAATGGAAAATTGCCGGTCACTGCATGGCGCAAAGAGCATGACCGTCTGGAACAGGAATACAAGACGGGGCAAACGGAACTTTCGCCCATCTATGCGGAGGTGAAAAAACTTTTGCAGATCAAATACAAGGTAGAACAGGTCGTTCGTGCGCGGGAAAATCCCGAGCAGAACCGCAGGAAACAGCATCAGATCGACCATTAAGGAGGACTTCAAAAATGGAACTCAACTGGAAAGAGGACAATAACCTCGTAAGGAAACTTGCCAAAATACTTCTCGGAGATACGCTGCCCAATGGTGAGCCTGTAAGTTCACTCATATTGCTTGATGATACTTCACGGGCTGAATTGCAGCGGTGGGCAAATATGAGTGATGCAGAATTTGCAGCCGCACAACTCAGCGGTGATTCCATCCGCATTGATGTGGATGATGTCATCAAACAACTGGAAGAAAAATACGCCCTTAATCCACAACTGCTCGATGATTTATTTTCTGGTATTGATGCAGATGATTTGGATATTTGGGAAGAAATCAGTCAATGGGAAGATTCTGACCATGACGAACCAACGGAATATTTTTTCTCCAATCCTGACCCCTATTTCAAACCCGAACCGCTGCCGCCTGACCGCCCCAAACACAATTTCTGGTTTGACGAGACTGGACATATCCGTGTGAAAAATCCATCTGCTTTCTGGCTGCCGGAGTTCACTTTACAGCGTGAGATCGGCGGCACAATTTACACCATCATGGGCAGCTATGACGGGACAGAAACGCTGGACAGAAAGATGGAGCGCATTCTGACTGAAAAGTTTACAGAAAAGACGGAGGATGATGAATGACAAATCCCGGGAATCTTGGTACAATAGAAGCAACCAATCCTGTACTGACAGTTGCCCCTTTGAAGGAGGATACAGAAATGTTACGGGCAACTGATAAAATCACCGCACTCTATTGCCGCCTCTCCCAAGAGGATGCAAACGAGGGCGACAGTAATTCCATCACCAATCAAAAGGACATCCTGCTCCGATATGCAAAAGAGCACCGTTTCCCGAATCCAACATTTTTTGTGGATGACGGATACAGCGGCACAAACTATGACCGTCCCGGATTTCAGCAGATGCTGTCAGAAATTGAGGCGGGGAAAGTGGCTGTTGTGCTGTCGAAAGACCTGTCCCGTCTGGGGCGAAATTCCTCGCTGACGGGCTTGTATATTAACTTCACTTTTCCGAAATATGGTGTGCGCTATATCGCCATCAACGACCACTTTGACACCATTGACCCCAACAGCACCGACAACGATGTTGCAGGAATCAAAAACTGGTTCAATGAGTTTTTTGCCAAGGATACCAGCCGCAAAATCCGTGCGGTACAGAAGGCCAAGGGCGAGCAGGGCATTCCGCTGACAACCAATGTCCCCTTTGGCTACCGCAAAGACCCGGAGGATCGAACAAAGTGGGTCGTGGACGAAGCAGCCGCTCCTGTGGTCAAGCGCATCTTCAATCTGTGTATGGAAGGCCGGGGGCCGATGCAGATCGCCAAACTCTTGCAGGCGGAACAGGTGCTCAATCCTACTGCCTATAAGCGGAGAGAAGGCATTAACACCCCAAGCCCTGAAACCGCTGATCCGTACCACTGGAACCCCAATACCGTTGTTCACATTTTGGAACGGCGGGAATACACGGGCTGTACGGTTAACTTCAAGACCTACACCAACTCCATCTGGGACAAGAAGCAGCGGGAAACACCCATTGAGAAGCAGGCGGTATTCTACAACACCCATCCGGCTATCATTGAGCAGGAAGTCTTTGACAAGGTGCAGGAGATCCGCAAGCAGCGCCACCGAAGGACAAAAACCGGAAAGAGCAGCCTGTTCTCCGGCATGGTTTACTGCGCTGACTGCGGGGCCAAAATGCGCTACTGCACCACCAACTACTTTGAGAAGCGGCAAGACCATTTTGTATGTGCCAGCTACCGCAGCAACACGGGAACCTGTTCAGCTCACTTCATCCGGGCGGTTGTACTGGAAGAATTGGTCTGGATGCACATGAAAACGGTTATCTCCTATGTAACCCGGCATGAAGCCCATTTTCGGACAGTAATGGAGCATAGACTCCGGCTGTCCAGCGAAGAAGCTGTCCGGGGACACAAGAAGCGTCTGGCACAGGCAGAACGCCGTCTTGGGGAACTTGACCGGCTGTTCATCCGTATCTATGAGGATAATGTGGCCGGGAAACTCTCTGATGAACGGTTTGCACTGATGAGCAAGACCTATGAGGACGAGCAGGCGCAGCTTAAAGTGGAAATCCAGACCTTGCAGCAGGAAATCAAAGTACAGGAACGACAGATTGAAAATTTGGAGCAGTTCATCCAGCGGGTACACAAATACGAGGATTTGCATGAAATGACCCCCTACGCCTTACGGGAACTTGTCAAAGGCATCTATATCGAAGCGCCTGACAAGAGCAGCGGGAAGCGCAGACAGGGCATCCGCATCTCCTATGACCTTGTGGGCTTTATCCCCGTGGACGAACTGATGAAACAGGAAACGGCATGACCGAAGCCATGCCGTTCCTGCAAAAAGCAATATTACTTTCTTATGACCCCTGGCCATT
>CAMGCA010000200.1 GCA_946011705.1 uncultured Clostridia bacterium
CCATCGGACCGATCATCATGATGAAGATGGTTTGCAAGGTGACGGAAGCGGCCGGCATCAAGACGCTGGTCAGCCTGAACCCCATCATGATCGACGGCACCGGCATGTGCGGCGGCTGCCGCGTCACCGTGGGCGGCGAGACCAAGTTTGCCTGCGTGGACGGCCCCGAGGTCGACGGTCACAAGGTGGCCTTTGCCGAGCTGATGAGCCGTAACGGCATCTACCGCGACCGGGAGGCCGAGGTTGCCTCCACACACACCTGCCGCATGGAATCCATGGGCAAGGCGCTGATCAAGTAAGGAGGTAACGGGAAATGGCTAATATGTCTCTGAAGAAAGTTCCCATGCCCGAGCAGGATCCCAAGGTTCGTGCCCGGAATTTCCAGGAAGTCACCCTGGGCTACACCGAGGAAATGGCCGTTGAGGAAGCCGGCCGCTGCCTGAACTGCAAGAACCCCAAGTGCGTGGAAGGGTGCCCCGTCACCGTGCGCATCCCCGAGTTCATCGCTAAGGTTCGTGAGCGGGATTTCAAGGCCGCTTACGAGATCATCACCTCCACCAATGCCCTGCCCGCTCTGTCCGGCCGTGTCTGCCCCCAGGAGACCCAGTGCGAGAGCAAGTGCGTCCGTGGTATCAAGGGCGAGCCTGTGGCCATCGGCCGTCTGGAGCGGTTCGTTGCCGACTGGTATCGCACCAATGTCAACGCCATGCCTGAGAAGGCAGCGTCCAACGGTATCAAGGTGGCTGTCGTCGGTTCCGGCCCTGCCGGTCTGACCTGCGCCTCCGATCTTGCCAAGAAGGGCTATCAGGTGTCCGTGTTCGAGGCCCTGCACACCGCCGGCGGCGTGCTGGTCTACGGCATCCCTGAGTTCCGTCTGCCCAAGGCCATCGTTGCCAACGAGGTCACCAAGCTCCAGGCTCAGGGCGTGGAGGTCATGACCAACATGGTCATCGGCCGGGTTCTCACCATCGACGAGCTGTTTGAAATGGGCTACAAGGCAGTTTTCGTCGGCTCCGGCGCTGGCCTGCCCATGTTCATGGGCATCCCCGGCGAGAGCCTGAAGGGCGTTCTGTCCGCCAACGAGTACCTGACCCGTACCAACCTGATGAAGGCCTACAACAATGATTCCGACACCCCTGTGATTCAGTCCAAGGCAGTTGCTGTCGTTGGCGGCGGCAACGTGGCAATGGATGCCGCCCGCTGCGCCATGCGTCTGGGCGCGGAGCACGTCTACGTCGTGTACCGCCGTGGCGAGGCCGAAATGCCCGCCCGTCTGGAGGAGCAGCACCACGCCAAGGAAGAGGGCATCGAGTTCAAGACCCTGACCAATCCTGTGGAGATCGTGGCCGACGAGACCGGCCGTGTTTGCGGCATGAAGTGTGTGAAGATGGAGCTGGGCGAGCCTGACGCTTCCGGCCGCCGCCGTCCCATCGTGGTGCCGGGTTCCGAGTTCATGCTGGATGTGGACACCGTGATCATGTCTCTGGGCACCAGCCCCAACCCCCTGATCCGCTCCACCACCCCCGGTCTGGAGACCAACCGGAAGGGCTGCCTGATCGTCAACGAGGACGCCATGACCACCCGTGACGGCGTGTTCGCCGGCGGCGACGCGGTCACAGGCGCGGCTACCGTCATCCTCGCCATGGGCGCGGGCAAGAAGGGCGCCGAGGCCATTGATAAGTTCCTTTCCGCAAAGTAAATCGAGGTGCCTGCCGCGAAAGCGGCAGGTACTTTTGTTATCCCAATGACTGTCTTACTTGACTATATTGTTCTTTAGCGGCGAGTCGCCGCGGACAATGCGTTACGGACCCGGGCAGTCGTCACGCATCCTTTGGGCCCCTCGACCGGAAGTGCTCGGTAATGTGGTAAATTGTGCTTTTGCTGATTAACCGACTGTCATTGCGAACCAGTGACCGATGTCACTGGTGTGGCAATCCGCATCCCCTTTCACGCTTTGATGACGAACATTTCCAAAAGGAGAACGGATTGCCACGTCGGGCTTCGCCCTCCTCGCAATGACATCTAAATCAATTAAATTCCTCTTTACCACATTACTGAGCAGTTCTGGTCGAGGGGCCCTAAGGATGTTGGCTATCAACCCAGCGTTCGTAACGCATTGTCCGCGGCGACTCGCCGCTAAATTCTTCTTTAACACATTACCGAGAAGTACCTGTCGAGGGGCCCAAAGGATGTCCTTTTCTTTCCAGCGTTCGGAACGTACTGGCTGGTAGCACTGCCGCCTTGACATTTTCTATCTGCTGGCATATAATAAAAGTTACGCATTTCCAACTTTTCCGGAAAGAGAGACCCCATTATGCCAAACCCCCGCAAAAAACCCTCATTCCTGATACCAATCCTGCTTCTGGTTTTTCTGCTTCTGCTGGCGCTGGTGGGCTGGATGCTCTACACGCTTTGGTGCGACTCCCAGCAGGTTTTTCAGGACGTGACCCTGGAACTGGGAACAGATACCGTAACCATTCAGGATTTTCTTACCCCGCTGGGGAATCCCAACCGTGCCTCCTTCGTCACCGATCCCTCCACGCTGGACCTGAGCAGGGTGGGCCGCAGCTCCCTGACCCTGAAACACGGCACCCAGAAGGCCGTGGTAAACCTGATCGTGGTGGATACCACGCCGCCCACAGCTGAATTTCTCCCGGAGTATACCGCCGACGTCACCGATCCCCTGCCCCAGGCAGGTGCGTTGGTGACAAAAATTCAGGATTTTTCTCAGGTGCGGGTCTACTATGAGGACAGCCCCGAAATTCCCGATAACTATTCCGATGTGGACGTCACCGTGGTGGTGGAGGACACCTCCGGCAACCGTACCAAGGGTCAGTGCCTACTGCACTTCACCGGCTGGCTGAAGGAACGCTGTACGGTGGAGCTGGGCCAGAGCCTGACCCCGGAAATGCTCCTGAGCAACCCGGAGAGAGATGAGAATCTGCTGAATCCGGAGGAACTGAAAGCCATTGCCGCCACCCTGGGGGAGCACACCCTCACCGTGGATACCGGCAGCGTCAGCGCCCAGTGCCTTGTCACCGTCACCGACACCACCGCCCCCACCCTGACCCTGCAAAATGTCCACTGTATGCCGGGAAAAACCCCGGAAATCAGCGATTTTGTGGTTTCTTCCGGGGATTTATCCGGAGAACCTGTGATCCGGTTCGCGGAGGAGCTGCCGGACCCTTACGCAGAGGGCGCCCATAGCATTCCCATCGAAGCGGCAGATTCCAGCGGCAATGTGACCCGGGCGGAGGCGATTCTCTGGATTTCCGGAGACTTCAATCCCCCGACCATTCAGGGCGCGGACAAGGAGCTGACGGTACAGTCGGGTTCCTCCCCCAACCTTCTGGAAGGGGTATCCGCGGTGGATGACACCGACGGAAAATGCGACGTGGCTGTGGATACCTCCGGCCTGGACCTGAGCCGTGCCGGCAGCTATACCGTCACCTACTCCGCCATAGATAAGTCCGGCAATGTTGCTGCCTGCCAGCGCACCATTGTCGTAACATAAAAACACTGTCATTGCGAAGGAAGCGCCTGATACTACTGACGCGGAAATCCGTATTCCCTTGAAACGAGGGGAACGGATTCCCACGCGGGTGTGTGCGTTTGCTCGGAATGACAGTTATTTTTTCCCTTTTGTGCAATCGATTGCCTATGAGATTCCGCATGATCTGGGAAGTTCTTTGCATAAACCTGTTTGCAAGCTTTCATGGCAACACCGCATAATCCGGTTCTATATTACAGAATTCCTCAATCAGAAGGCAATTGCTTTGCTTTCAGTTGACCACAACAGATTTTTCGGATAAAAGAAATGGATTTTTTCCCGGGACACCCGCATTTCCACTTCCTGTGCCGTCCGTATCTCCCCGTCCAGATTCACCGCCGAAGGGCCGTCGCAAAGCACACGCACCCGGTCCGTGCGGAAGTGGCGTATGAATTCCGGCAGCTCCCGGTAGCAGCCGTTTTTATATTTTCCGATGATGCCGGGAACCTGAAGGAGCGACACCTTTTTCACCAGCAGCACGTCCAGCAGCCCGTCCGCCGGATCGGCATCCGGCACGGGATTAAAGCCGCCGCCGTAGTAGCGTCCGTTGCACACGCACACGAAGGTCTGCTCGGCGTCTACGCGCTCCCCGGCCACCTCCACAACATAGTGCTCCGAGATGCCCTTGAAAAGGTTGATGAGCGTGGACAGGGCGTAGGCGTTGAACCCGTGGAGAAAGGGTAGCCGCTTGTAATGCGCCACGTCCGCGCCGATGCGGGCATCCAGTCCCACGGAGCAGATGTTCACCGCCAGGTCATCGTTGCAGGCAATCAGGTCGAAGCACACTTCTTCCGCCTCCAGCAGCCGGGAAAGGTCGGAAAAGGCGGCGGGTTCACTGAAAATCTTCACAAAATCGTTGCCGCTGCCCCCACACCAGGCCGTCACCGCCGCGTTGGGGAAGCCTGCCGCCCCGGAGACCACCTCGCTCAGCGTTCCTT
>CAMGCA010000201.1 GCA_946011705.1 uncultured Clostridia bacterium
CATCACCCGGGAGGGCATGACCATGACGGAGGTGGTGGAGCTGCTGGCCGACGAATACGGCTGGAGCAGCAGCGTTCCAAACCTATCCGGCAAGCTGCGGCGAGGCTCCCTGCGGTACACTGAAGCCGTGGAGATGGCCGATGTGCTGGGCTACGATTTGGTTTGGCAGAAGCGCCGGGAGGTGCGGTAATATCGCTGGAACGACTGGCGGACTGCTGAAAAAATATCGACAGATACCGCGCAAACCTGTTGATTTTTTCGGATGGATGTACTATACTTTATTTCAAACGAACGCTTTGAATGAGGGGGGCAATTCGATGGCGAATTACACGCAAGAGCAGTGGAACGCCAAAAAAATCGAGCTTATGGAAACGTGCTTCAACGGTTTTGCCGATCTGGGTCTGCACGGCACCGGGATTCGCACTCTGGCAAAGCACTGTGGGTATAACACGACCATGATCTATACCTATTTTGAGGATCTGGACGACCTGATCGTCCAGTCCACCGAATACTGCATGAGCAAGGTGGAGGATGAGTTTATGGCCAAAGCCCCCAGGGATGTTGCGGACCTGGAGCGGTTCATTGACGAGATCCCTTACTGGACGGCAAAAGAGCACGGCAAGAAATACCGACTGATGTATCAGGTGTACACCCACCCGAAATACAGGGAATACGGCAGGAAATTCTTTGCGGGCGTGGATGCGCGCTATACCGAATACGCAAAGTACCTGGAGGACAAGCTGGGCATTCCCTATCAAAAGCTGACGTCGCTGATCTTTATTCTGATCCGGGCCTGCGTCCACTACGCGCTGTTCGAGGACGAGTTCTATATGAGATCCCAGATCGCAGTGCTAAAAGAAACCCTGGAACTCTTTATTGCGAAATATAACCCGAAAGCAAGGTCGGAGACGGTTACAGAATAAGACATTCAAAAATATTGGTGGAAAACGATTTTCTTCAAAGCTTTCCGGATCTGCAAGCTGGATATCTGCCAAATTGCAGACAGCGTCATGCTATAGCTGTTCGCTGCTCTGGCGATGAATTTTGACTTTTCCCTGATCCCGGCAGATAAACTACCATGTTAATCCAAGAAGAGGAGGAAACCCATGAAAAAGCGCATTTTTTCCATCGCACTGATCCTGTGTATGCTGCTTTCTCTCCTGCCTGCAAACGCATTGGCGGCAGAGACCTACGAGCTGTACATCAACAATTTCCAGTTCAGCTCCAGCAATCTCACCTACACCAGTGGGAGCGGCAGCGCCACCTACGACCCCGGCTCCAAAACGCTGACCATCAAGAATCTGTCGCTCTCCACCGGAGGCGCCAATACAATCATTCAGAGCGGAATCTCGGGATTGACCATCAAGATCGACGGTACGCTAACCCTCAATCTGCTGGCCAGCAAGGTCGAAAACGGCGTCGATCTCGCCAAAGTCAGAACCAACTACGGCATTGCGTTCACCGCTGACACGACCATCTGCGGTGCCAACAACAGCGCGGATAAGGATTCCATCATTATCACGTCCCAATGTACCGGTGTGGATGATACGGAATATGATGACGGCACCACCCGTGTGGGCATCAGGCCCATGTCCGGTGCAAAACTGACGGTGAAAAACCTCACCGTCAGCATGACCGACAACTCCACCGGCAGCTATGCCGGTCATGCAAGCTTGTTCCGTGCGGTCGCCGCGCTCAACATCTCCGGCTGCAAGCTGGTGGTCAACAAGTGCCAGTATGGTATCTTTGTGGATAACTATACGCCGGTCACCATCACCGACACGGTGTTTGACATGAATCTCAACGGCTCATTGTCCTCCGGCGTCAACTTCGCCCCCAATGCCGTGAATGTGATGCAGAACTGCTCCGGCTCCATCAGCGGCGAGTACCCCGTCTACACCGCCGGTCAGCTCACCATCTCCGGTGGAAGCAAGCTGACCCTGACCGCCAGCAAGAGAGGCATCGTTTGCGGGCAGAACCAGAGCCAGACCCCCGGCAAGCTGACCCTTGAAAATGTCAATGTGGAGATCCAAGCCGAAGATTTGGGCCTTTCGGCGGAATATGGCGGCAGCATCACCATGAAGAGCGGCACCGTGACCGTGACCAAGGCTGGCTACGGCTTGCAGGTTGCGGAAGGCAGCAGCTTCACCATGCAGGGCGGCACCTTAAGCATTCGCGGTGCGGACACTACGAATTGCGTCGGCATCAAAAACAAAGGCACGGTAACCGTTGCCGGCGGCTCTCTGAACGTGGAAAATGTCTATACCGCCATTCAGAACGACAGCAGCACCGCCCTGTCCGTCACCGGCGGTGAACATACCCTGACCGCCGCCACCTGCGGCTATCTGGGCGATACAGCATCAGAGCTTCAAATCGCCAACACCGCCAAGGTGACCATCAATGCCGCCACAGGCATTCAGCTTTCCAAACAGTCGGGCAGCAAGCTGACGGTTTCCGGCGGCGAACTGAACATCAATACCACCGATACCGGCATCAATCTGGAGGATAGCACCAGCACAATGACCCTCTCCGGCGGCAAGGTGAACATCACCGACAAAAACAGCACCCCCACCATCACCGGCATGGTTTGCCGGGGCAAATCCCTGTTCTCCGGTGCGGAGGTGACCTTCAGAAACTGCAAAATCGACCTGCAGTCCCTCAACCCAAACAACAAAATGACCGGCGGCAAGCTGCATCTGTCGGGCAACAGCTCCGGCGCCCAGTTCTACTTCGATTTTGAGATGACCGACGGCGTGATCGACGGCAGCACCGGCGCACTCGGTATCGTTGCGTCAAAGGGCACCACCACCCTCAAGGGCGGCACCGTCAACATTACTGCCTCCTATCCCTTCTATCTGGTCTATGACGGCATCGTAGACTTTGCCGGCGCCAATGTGACCGGTACATCCACCGCAAACTGCGGTCTCTATGTCAAATCCGGTTCCGAAACAGAGCCGGACAGCAGCTCCTACAAAATCTCCGGCGGCACCGTCGTCCTGACCTCCACCCAGGCAGGCGCCAACGCGATGTACACCTCCATCCCCGGCAACTACGGTGTCTGGGCAGGCGCGGACGAAGCCGGCGCCGCACTGGTGGAGACCCCCACGCAGCCCATTCTTGCCACCAGCAAATATGTCCGGTTCGCGGAAAAGAAGACCGTGACTCTGACCCTGGAGAACGTGAAGGAAGGCACCTCTGCCTCCTATCTCCCCGGCGAATCCTTCACCTACACCGCCCAGGACGCTCTCAGCGGCCAGCACTTCTCCCACTGGGAACTGACCGTGAACGGCAGCACCACCACCGTAGGAGACGGCACCACCTACTCCGGCAGGATGCCCGCCGGCGATGCCACGCTGACCGCTGTGTATAAAACCTGCTCCGGCGGCACCGCCACCTGCCAGCATCTGGCCATCTGCTCCGTCTGCGGCAAGGAATACGGAATTCTGCGTGCGCACGACTTTACGGCAGAAGTCGTGGATTCGACATACGCGATCACACCGGTGACCTGCGAAAGTGAGGGAACTTACTACAAATCCTGTTCTGTCTGCGGCGCAAGCGCGGAGAACTGGGTCAACGCCACCTTTACTGTCCCTGCGCTGGGTCACGATTGGAGCGAATGGACCTCCAACGGCGACGGCACCCACAGCCGCATCTGCGGCAATGACGCTGACCACACGGAAAAGGAAGACTGCTCCGGCGGCACTGCCGACTGCACCCACGGCCCCATCTGCGACTTCTGCCTCGCCGAATACGACTCTCCTGCCGGTCATAGTTACACGGCAGAGGTTGTCGGTGATGACTATTTGAAGGATGCAGCCACCTGCACGGAAGCAGCCGTCTATTACAAGTCCTGCACCGGCTGCGGCGCAAGCTCTAAGGGCACCGATTATGAAGCTACCTTCTCCCATGGGGGACCTCTGGGTAATGTTGATGTGCCCTATCTCTATTGCGACGAAAACGGTGCAAACTGGCAGACCGGGACAAAACTCGCCAGCGAATACACCCGGGTGACGACAAGCAACACTAGTTGGGGCACCAGTGGAAATACCACCTGGTATGTGGTGCAGGACACTGTGATCATCGACAGCCGCGTCACCGTCAGCGGTGATGTCCGCCTGATCCTGACAGACGGCTGTACTCTCACAGTTAACGGCGGCATTCAGGTGCAGGACGATGACGACGATATCACCAACGGCAGCGCCAACGCCCTGACCATCTACGCCCAGTCCACGGATAAAAGCACCATGGGCAAGCTGATTGCCAAGGGTGCTGAACACGACTACAATGCGGTCATAGGAGGCAACGAAGGCAACGACTACGGCGGCAGCGGCGGCGCCATCACCATCAACGGCGGCGTTGTCAAGGCCGAGAGTACTCTGGGCGCGGCCCTCGGCGGCGGATACGGCGGCGGCGGCGGGGGCGGCGGCGGCGGCGAGGTCGGCATCGCCGGCGGCGGCGCGG
>CAMGCA010000202.1 GCA_946011705.1 uncultured Clostridia bacterium
CCGGTCGAGGGGCCCAAAGGATGTGGAATGTCCACCCGCAGTCCGTAACGCATTGTCAGCGGCGACTCGCCGCCAAATTCCAGTTTGTCGATCAACTGAGTAAAATCGATGCACAGAATATATTATTCCGCGGAAATCAGATAATAGTACACCGGCTGACCGCCGCTGAGCAGATTCACATCCGCGTTGGGGCAGATGTCCGCGAAGATGTCCGCCGCCTTCTGAGCGTGCTTCTCCTTCACGTCCTCGCCGTAATAGATGGTAACATACTCCTTGCCGTCGTCCCGAACCTTCTCGGCCAGAGATTTCAGCAGCACCTTGATATCCCGGCTGGTGCCGAAGCGCTGGCCGCCGTAGAGGGCCAGATAATCGCCCGCGTGGATGTCGTAGCCGTCAAAGTCGGAGCTCCGGGCGGCGTAGGTGAGCTGCATGGTGTCCACCGTACCCAGCGCCTCGGTCAGAGCCTCGGTATTCTCCTCCACGCTTCCCTCGGGGTTGAAGCCCAGCATGGCGGTGACGCCCTGGGGAACAGTCTTGGAGGGAATAACGATAACGTGCTTGGGCGTCAGGGCATCCACCTGCTCTGCCGCCATGATGATGTTCTTGTTGTTGGGCAGAACATAGACCGTCTCGGCGTGAACCTTGTTGACAGCCTCCAGAATGTCCTGGGTGCTGGGGTTCATGGTCTGGCCGCCGGAGATGATCTGGTCAACGCCCAGATTCAGGAACACATCCGCAAGGCCGGCACCGGCGCAGACGGAAACCACGCCCAGCGCCTTCTCCGGCTCGGCGATTTTCGGCTCCTTCTCGCTCTCAGTCATGACCTTCTCGGTGTGCTGCAGGCGCATATTCTCAATCTTCACGGTAACAAAGGAGCCGTAGGTCACGGCCTCGCTGAGCGCTTTGCCGGGATCGTTGGTATGCACATGCACCTTGATGATCTCGTCGTCATCCACCAGCACCAGGCTGTCGCCCAGACCGCTCAGGTAAGAGCGCAGGGCCTCGGGATCCTTGTCGTTCTCCCGGTCGATGATGAACTCGGTGCAGTAGGTAAAGGTGATGTCCTCGGTGTTGAAGTCGGAGAAATCCGCCGCTTCCTTCACAGCGGCACCGTCACCGGCAGACTCCGCCACCACGTCTTCGCCCTGCATAGAGGACAGCATGGCTTCCAGCGCGATGAGCCAGCCCTTGCCGCCGGCATCCACAACACCCGCCTTTTTCAGCACAGGGTTCTGGTTGACGGTGTTGGCCAGAGCAATCTTGGCTTCCTCGATGGCGGCAGTCTGGACGAACTCAATGAAGTTATTCTCCTTAGCCGCATCCTGGGCCTTGGCGGCAGCCAGACGGGAAACGGTGAGAATGGTGCCCTCGGCGGGCTTCATGACCGCCTTATAGGCCGCGTCCACACCCTCCTGCAAAGCAGCGGCCCACAGAACGCCGTCGCAGTGGTCACACCCCTTCAGCTTCTTGGAAATGCCCCGGAACAGCAGGGACAGAATGACGCCGGAGTTACCCCGAGCGCCCCGCAACATGGCGGAAGCAGCAATCTTCGCGGCATTCCCCAGATCGGGGTCATCGGCCTTGCGCAGGTCGGAAGCCGCGGCGTTGATGGTCATGGACATATTGGTGCCGGTATCGCCGTCGGGCACCGGGAAGACATTCAGCTCGTTGAGAGCCTGCTTGTTATTTTCTAGTGCGGCTGCCGAGCTGATCATCATTCTGCGCAGATCTGCGCCACCCACCGTTTGGTTCAATGTTTTCTACCTCCGATAATTAGCCGATCATCATGGAATCGACGTAAACGTTGACCTCCCGCACCTCGGTGCCGGTGCACTCGGTGACCTGATGGCGCACTTCCTCGATGATGGACTCGCCCACGGCGTTCATGTTGACGTTGTCCACCACGATGTGCAGGTCGATGGAAATGGAGCCGTCCTCGTTGAACTGGACCTTGACACCCTTACCCACGGACTCCTTGCGCAGCAGGTGGTACACGCCATCGGACAGGCTGCGGGCAGCCATACCCTTGACGCCGAAGCAGTTGGCGGCGGCGGTGCCTACGATATCGGTGTATACATTGGTGCTCACATTGACGCTGCCGTTTTCATTCTCGTGACGTACCATATTACAACCTCCAAATATTAAGATAGAGATACGAACAGATACAAGATACATAGATACAAGATACCAGATATTGGTGTGTCAACAAAACAATGTCATTGCGAGGGAGCGAAGCGACCGTGGCAATCCGTTTCTCTGGGTAAGGGGGGCGGATTGCCACACCAGTGTGCGCACTGGTTCGCAATGACATATATCTTGTATCTTATATCTCGTATCTTTAGTATCTTACAATCAGATCATGCTGGCTTCCCAGCAGGCGGGGGCTTCCAGGCCCATCATCTTGACGATGGTGGGGGCCACGTTGGCAAGGCCGTAATTGCCCTCCTTGATGACCCACTGGTGATCCTTGTCGTAGATGATGAAGGGCACGGGGTTCAGGGAGTGGGCGGTGCGGACGGAAGTCTTGCCCTTCTTGGTCTCGGTCATCTGGTCGGCGTTGCCGTGGTCGGCAGTGATCAGCACGGTGTAGCCGTATTTGTCAGCGGCTTCCAGAATGGCCTTCAGGCCGTTGTCCACGCACTCCATGGCGTAGACCACGGCTTCCATGACACCGGTGTGGCCCACCATGTCGCCGTTGGGGTAGTTGCAGCGCAGGAACTGGAACTTCTTGGATGCCATATTGGCAACCATCTTCTCGGTAATCTCCTTGGACTTCATGGCGGGAGCCTGCTCGAAGGGGATCACATCGGAGGGCACTTCCTCGTAGACCTCCAGGCTTTCGTCCACCTTGCCGGAGCGGTTGCCGTTCCAGAAATAGGTGACGTGGCCGTACTTCTGGGTCTCGGACAGGGCGTACTCGTGGATACCGGCCTTACACAGCACCTCGGTCAGGGTGTTGGTGATGACAGGGGGCTGCACCAGATAGTGCTCGGGGATGTTCAGGTCTCCGTCGTACTGCAGCATACCGGCAAACTTGACGCCGGTGTAGTCGCCCCGGTCGAACTTGTCAAAGTCCTTGCGGTCAAAGGCCAGAGAGATTTCCTGGGCACGGTCGCCCCGGAAGTTAAAGAGGATCACACTGTCGCCGTTGGCAATTTTCGCAACAGGCTCGCCGTTCCGTGCAATCACGAAAGCGGGCAGATCCTGGTCGATGCAGCCGGTCTCGGCGCGGTAGGTTTCGATGGCTTCTTTCGCGGAAGCGAACATCCGGCCCTGACCCTGCACATGGGTGCGCCAGCCCTTCTCCACCATGGCCCAGTTGGCTTCGTAGCGGTCCATGGTGATCTGCATACGGCCGCCGCCGGAGGCGATGGCGTAGTCGCAGCCGTCGGTGCTCAGCTCAGCCAGAACCTTCTCCAGCATCTCCACATACTCCAGCGCGGAGGTTGCGGGCACGTCACGGCCGTCCAGCAGAATGTGGCAGTAGGCCTTCTTCACGCCCTCCGCCTTGGCCTGCCGCAGCAGGGCAATCAGGTGATGGATGTTGGAGTGAACGTTGCCGTCAGACAGCAGGCCCAGGAAATGCATGGCCTTGCCAGACTTGGCGTTGGCCACCAGATCCTTCCAGGTAGAGGATGCGTACAGCGCGCCATTTTCGATGGATTCTCCCACCAGCTTGGCGCCCTGAGAGTAGACCTGACCACAGCCCAGAGCGTTGTGGCCCACCTCGGAGTTGCCCATGTCCTCATCGCTGGGCAGACCGACGGCGGTGCCATGGGCCTTTAGGTAAGTATGGGGGCAGGTTTCCAGCAGCATATCCAGAGTGGGGGTCTTGGCGACCTTAACAGCATCGCCGCTGCCGCCGTCACCCTTGCCAACGCCGTCCATAATGACCAGTACAATCGGTTTTTCCATAATGAATTACCTCCAAAAGCGAGCTTTCGCATAGTTTTGCATTTTATAAGTCTCTTTATTTTACATCATTTTGACGCAAGATACAACTACTTTTTTATTTTTTCCGTTCCTACCAAAAAAACTCCCGGGAACCTCACAAAATGGGTGATTTTCCCGGAAGTTGTTAAAATTGTTTTAAGTAGGCTTTCCAAAAGAGGAAGCGTTTTATCAATACCGCCCTCTGCGGCTGATACTCCGGAAGATCATGGCCCCCGCCAGCAGCATGGTCAGCACGCCGGCAACAATCACCATGCCGATACAGCCGTCGCCGCCGACCTTTCTCACCGGGTCAACCGGCTCGGTGTCCTCGGTAGTTTCCTGGGTGGTTTCTTCGGTGGTCTCTTCCGTGGTTGCCTCGGTGGTGGCTTCCGTGGTCTCCTCGGTGGTGGGAACGGTGGTGGCTTCCGTGGTTTCCGGCACGGTGGTGGGCGGCACCGTGGCCTCTGTGACGGCTTCCGTCTCCGCAAGGGCTG
>CAMGCA010000203.1 GCA_946011705.1 uncultured Clostridia bacterium
GGCTCTACAATCTGTCCCCCAAAGAGGCCGCCGAGAAGCTGGCCCAGGATTTTGGCCTGGCTTATGACAGTCAGGCCCCTCCCCGGCGACGCCATGTCCGCCAGAAATCCGAGGCGCAGAAATTCAAGGAGGACCGAGACCATGCCTTTCGTGTCCTGGCCGACTACTTTCATTTGCTCCGCAAGTGGGAAACGGACTACACACCCAAAACACCGGAGGAAAATCCACATCCCCGATTCATGGAGGCAATCCAGAAAAAGGACTATGTGGGCTATCTGCTGGATTTTTTTCTGGAGAACAGCCCGGAGGAGCAAAAGCTGTGGATTGCCGAACATCAATCAGAAATAGCCAAATTGGAAAGGAGAGTGAAATTCATGGCTGATAAGACCACCAATCGAGAACGGTTACACGAGATCACAGCGGGCATTGAACAGGGTATCAAGGAACTGTTTGAGAGCGAGAAGTATATGCGCTATCTGTCCGTCATGTCCAAGTTCCACCGCTACTCCGTCAACAACACCATGCTCATCTATATGCAGCGCCCGGACGCCACCCTGGTGGCCGGGTTCAACAAGTGGAAAAATCAGTTTGAGCGCCATGTGAAAAAGGGTGAGCATGGTATCACCATCATTGCCCCCACGCCCTACAAAAAGAAGATCGAGGAAATGAAGCGCGACCCGGATACTCATGCACCCATCCTGGACGCGGATGGCAAGGCGGTCATGGAGGAAAAAGAAATTGAAATCCCCATGTTCCGTCCGGTGAAGGTGTTCGATGTGAGCCAGACGGACGGAAAGCCCCTGCCAGAGCTGGCCTCCAGCCTGTCCGGGACGGTGCCGCACTATGAGGCTTTCATGGAAGCTCTGCGCCGCTCGGCTCCGGTTCCCATCGAGTTTGAGCCGATGGCCGAGAACATGGACGGCTATTTCTCCTCTGACCAGCAGCGGATCGCCATCCGGGAAGGCATGAGCGAGGTGCAGACTGTTTCCGCCGCTGTCCATGAGACCGCGCACAGTAAGCTCCACGACCCCAAAAAGTACGAAGCGGAGCCGACCTGGAAGATCGTGATGGTGAGCGAGGGCGGCACCAAGCATGACTTCCGTCTGGACTTCGCCACCGAAGCAGAGGCGGAACAGGCCGCCGCCGAGGAAGGCTGGCGCTATGTGGACGAGAATCGGTTTGAGTGGCGGCTGGAGGTGGAGGAAGATCTGACGGCGGTGAAACAGGCCGCCAAGAACCGCAACACCGAGGAAGTGGAGGCCGAGAGCATTTCCTATGCGGTCTGTCAGTATTTCGGCATCCAGACCGGCGAGAACAGTTTTGGCTACATCGCTTCCTGGTCGAAGGACAAGGAGCTGAAGGAGCTGCGGGCCAGTCTGGAGACCATCAACAAGACTTCCTGCGAGCTGATTAACGACATCGAGCGCAACTACAAGGAAATCTGCAAGGAGCGCGGCATTGACCTGACTGCCGCCACGGAACCGCAGCAGGACTCTATCGAGCAGCTGGCAGCAGACATCGACCAGTTCACTTTCGATTATGACCCTTATGAGTATCGGAACAATGCAGATAGCCGTGAGGACGCACTGCACGAACTGACTGCCACACTCCGAAGCGGAGATGCCAGCGGTGTACGCGAATGGCTCCAGAATATCGTGAACGAGGATGAACCGGATGAAACCACCCAAAAAGCTGCCGAGCTTATGGGACGCTTGGATCAGCTGGTGCCGATGACTGAACCGGAACAGCTGACCGAGCCAGAAAATACCGAAAGTGTCCAGCCCAGCGCCGAGTACCGGGAGGCCCTGTTGGTGCTGGATGATACCAGCTACCTTCATGTTCAGCCCTGCGACACCGGCTGGGACTACACGCTCTACGATGTGGCAACCATGAAGCAGATGGACGGCGGCCAGTTGGACGGGCCGGATATGGGCCGTTCCACAGCGGTTAGCCATATCTGCGAGGACCTGGGGATGGGCGGCAAGTCCATCAAGTATGCGCCGCTGTCCATGATCGAGACTTTGCAGGAGGCCGCCTACCAGCAGACCGCAGAAGCAGCCGCCACCCAGCTGCCGGAGGCCCAGGAGCAGGCGTGGGACGAGTATCCCATGCCGGACCCGGCACTGACTCAGGATGATCTGGAGAAATGCGGCTACCTGGACGGTGACCTTCTGCCCCTCTCCAAAGAGCGAGCCTATGAGCTGATGGAGCGAGACCTGACCGTTTATATCGTCCAGGAGGGTGAAAACCCGGAAATGGCCTTTGACACTGCCGACCTGGACGCCCATGACGGTATCTTTGCTGTGTCCCGCGAGGAATGGGAGCAAAGCCCGGACTTTCACGAAAAAGTTTTGGAACGACAGGATCGGCAGTTGGAACGGGAACAGGCGTTTCTTTCCCATGAGGGAAATTGTTTTGCTATTTATCAGGTGAGCAAGGATGACCCGCAGAATGTGCGTTTTATGAATCTGGATTGGCTGCAATCGCACAATCTGTCCGTAGAGCGGAGTAACTATGACCTTATCTATACCGCCCCTCTGGACGGTTCCGGCAGCACTATGGAGCAGCTGGAAAGGCTGTATGAGCAGTTCAATCTGCAAAAGCCGGTGGATTTTCACAGCCCGTCTATGAGCGTCAGTGACATCGTTGCCATCAAGCAGAATGGTCAGGTATCCTGTCATTACTGCGACAGTGTTGGTTTCACCCAGGTGCAAGGTTTCTTGCCGGAAAATTCGCTGAGAAATGCGGAAATGACGGTGGAAGATGATTACGGCATGATCGACGGTATCATCAATAACGGCCCAAAGGAGCCGACAGTGGCCCAGCTGGAACAACAGGCCCGCAGTGGTCAGCCCATTTCTCTTATGGACTTGGCAGCAGCCGTCCATCGAGAGGAACGGGAAAAGAAAAAGTCCGTCATGGAGCAGCTGAAAAGCCAGCCCAAGGCGGAACACAAAAAGACAGCGCCTAAAAAGAGCGCGGAAAGGGAGATTTGATATGGGAAACTTCACTTTTGAGGAAACGAACCTTCTTTGCATCTACAACACCGGCAGCCGCACCGGGCTGATCGACGCTCTGACGGAGATGCGCGGTGAGCTTTCGCCGGAGGAAGCCGAGCTGCGGGAGCTGACGGACAGCGCCCTCTCCAAGCTCCGGGCTATGAGCGACGCCGAGTTTGCCGAGCTGGAGCTGTACCCGGATTTCGACGAGTAAAAACCACACCAAGACCCAGCGGGGCGGCCTGATGTGCCGCCCCGTTTCTATTTAACATGAAGGGAGGACAGAAAACCATGCCATCCAAAGCTGAATTTTACCGGCAGATGGCCGAACAGGTATCGACCCAGCTTGTAGGCAGCTGGAAGGAGTGGACGGCTTTTCTCACCACCGCCGCCCGCCTTTATAAATACCCATTCCACGAGCAAATGATGATTTACGCCCAGCGCCCGGACGCCACCGCCTGCGCCGAGTACGATCTGTGGAACGAAAAAATGGGGCGGTATGTACGGCGCGGCTCCAAGGGGATCGCCCTGGTGGACGATTCCGGCGACAGGCCCCGCCTGCGCTATGTGTTCGATATTTCCGACACCGGCACCCGTGAACATTCCCGCACCCCCTGGCTGTGGCAGCTGGAGGAACAACACATTGGGCCTGTGTCGGCCATGCTGGAGCGCAACTACGGCGTTGCTGGTGACGATCTTGCCCAGCAGCTTATTGATGTGGCCGGAAAGCTGGCGAGTGAGTATTGGGACGAGCATCAGCAGGACTTCCGCTACATCGTTGACGGTTCGTTCCTGGAGGAGTACGATGATCTCAACATCGAAGTCCAATTTAAGTCCGCCGCCACCGTCAGCATTGCCTACGCCCTGATGTCCCGCTGTGGGCTGGATACGGAACAATATTTCCAGCATGAGGACTTCATGCCGATTTTCGATTTCAATACCCCGGCCACGGTTGGGGCGTTGGGCGCAGCGGTCAGCCAGATGAACCAGCAGGTGCTGCGGCAGATCGGCGTCACCATCCAGAACTATGAGCGCGAACAACTCGCGGAAAGGAGCGTTACACATGGAGAACAACCTGACTTACACGAGGAACGGCGATTACCTGATTCCCGACCTGAGCCTGAGCGAACAGCCGGAGAAGCCCCTGGGCAAGTACGGCAGGATGCGGAAAGCGTACCTGAAGGAACACCGGCCCCTGATCTACAACCAGCTGCTGCTGACCGAGAAGCTGTACCCGCACCTCATCGAGATCGACGAGACGGCGAACAGCCGTCTGGAGCAGATGATGCCCCAGCTGGCGGAGTCGGCGGGCGCGACGGAGGAGCTGAAAGCCCGCGATCCGATGCGCTGGGTGGGCCTGATGAACACCTGCAAAGCCCAGGCCGAGGAGATTCTGATGGCGGAGCTTAT
>CAMGCA010000204.1 GCA_946011705.1 uncultured Clostridia bacterium
GATTTTCTCCGGCTGCGAGCACACCGGAAAAACGCCCTTCCACACAGTCCTGATTCATGGTCTTGTCCGGGACAATCTGGGAAGAAAAATGTCCAAGTCTCTGGGCAACGGCATCGATCCGCTGGAAATGATCGATAAATACGGCTGCGATGCCCTTCGAATGAACATGGTCACCAGCAATTCTCCCGGCAACGATATGCGCTTCTACACCGAACGCTGCGAGGCTATGCGGAACTTTGCCAATAAGCTGTGGAACGCCTCCCGGTATGTGCTGATGAATCTGGGTGAGGACGCTGTCAATGCGCTGCCCACAGCCAGCAAGCTGGAAATTCCCGATAAATGGGTGCTGTCCAAGCTGAATACCCTGATTGCCGAGGTTACGGAAAATCTGGAGAAGTACGAACTGGGCGTGGCCGTTCAGAAGGTGTATGATTTTATCTGGGACACCTACTGTGACTGGTATATTGAGCTGACCAAGGCCCGGCTGTACTCCGAGGATGCTGACCGGAAGCAGCCCCCTCTGCAGGTGCTGGCTTATGCTCTGGATCCGGTGCTGCGGCTGCTGCATCCCTTCATGCCTTTTATTACCGAGGAAATCTGGCAGAGTTTGCCTCACGAAGGCCCGGCACTCATCGTTGCCCAGTGGCCCCAGTACCGGCAGGAGCTGGCATTCAGCGCCGAGGAAAGCCATATGGAGTCCGTCATGGAGGCAATCCGTGCCATCCGTGCCCGCCGGACCGAGATGAACGTTCCCCCCAGCAAGAAGGCTGCGCTGTATATCCTGACCAGCAAGCCAGAAGTGTACGCCGAGGGTGAGGGCTTCATTCAAAGACTGGCCTACGCCGACACTGTGACGCTACTGGATACGGAGCCGGAGAATCTGGACGGCATGGTGACCATCACTACCGCCGATGCCAAGCTGTATATCCCCATGGGCCAGCTGGTGGATGTGGCCAAGGAGCTGGAACGCATCGCTAAGGAACTGGCGGATGCAAGAAAGTTCCTTACTTCCGTGGAAGGAAAGCTGTCCAACGAAAAGTTCGTTTCCCGTGCTCCCGAAGCTGTCGTGGATGCGGAACGCCAGAAAGCCCAGAAGACCCGCGATCTGATTGCTCAGCTGGAGCAGAGCGAGGCCGCGATGAGAAAGCTGTCCAACTAAATACACTGATTCAGGGCGCAGACCAATGGTTTGCGCCCTGTCTTTATTTTGTGGTAAACCCGTTTTCGACTGAAAAATCGAAGACGGGTTTTTATACTGAAAGGGATAAAAATAAGGAGGTATTATCATGCACTTTACAAGCTTTTTAGAGGAGGGGCGGCTGACGGTTGCCCTGACCGGGGAGATAGACCATCACTGCGCCAAAGCCTATATCCAGGCCATCGCGGCAAAAATTGAGGCCTATATGCCCAGCGTCTGTGTGTTGGATTTCCAGGAGGTATCCTTTGTGGATTCCTCGGGAATCGCCGTAGTCATCAACGCCCTGCGAAGCATGACGCAGATTGAGGGCCAGCTGCTGCTGACCGGAATCGCCCCCCAGCCCATGCGTGTGTTCCGGGCGTCTGGAATTGATAAGCTGGTTGAAATCCGGGAGGCGGTATCATGAAATTTGAAAACTTTATGATTTTGGAATTTCCCAGCAAATCCAGCAATGAAGCCTTTGCACGGTCCGCTGTGGCCTGCTTCGCGGCGCAGATGGACCCTACCCTGGAAGAACTGGGGGATATCCGCACGGCGGTATCGGAAGCGGTTACCAACTGCATCGTTCACGCCTACCCGGAAAAGCTGGGAAATATTACCCTGCGCTGCCGGATTCTCAAGGACAATGTGCTTGATATTGTTGTAAAAGACCGGGGTGTTGGGATTCCTGACGTGGAGCAGGCAAGAAGGCCCTCTTTCACCACAGGTGGGAATGAGCGAAGCGGTATGGGCTTTACCATTATGGAGAGCTTTATGACAAATCTGGAGATATCCTCAAAGCCCGGTAAAGGAACCACCGTACATATGCGCCGAAAACTCCAGCGACGCCAATGAGTGTATCGGAAGAACTGATTCAGCTTGCCCAGTCCGGGGACAAGGATGCGGCAGAAAAGCTGGTTTCCGAGAATTCCGGCCTGATCTGGGCGGTAGCCAGGCGCTTTCTCGGCAGGGGCGTGGAGACAGATGATCTGTATCAACTGGGGTGCATGGGTTTTCTGAAAGCCGTGGAGGGATTCGACCAATCCTTCGGAACCCAGTTTTCCACCTACGCGGTGCCGAAAATCGCCGGCGAGATTCGCCGTTTCCCGCGTGATGACGGAGCGGTAAAGGTTTCCCGGAGCATCAAAGAACGTGCCGCCGCCGTACGATCCTGCCGCAATCAACTGGCCGCCGCATTGGGCAGGGAACCGACCATTCAGGAAATATCCCGCCAGACCGGTTTTTCCCCTGAGGACATCGCGCTGGCGGAAACCGCTACCGCATCCACCGAATCCATCCAGCAGGAAAACGGCGAAGAGGGTTTTTCGCTGGAAGACGTACTGACGGACACGGAATCGGAAGAACAGATGCTGGAAAAAATCGCCCTGCGGCAGGCAATTGACAAACTCCCCCAAAGAGAGCGGTGTGTAGTAGAACTGCGCTATTTCCATTGTTTGACCCAACAGAGAGTGGCTAAAATTATGAATGTCAGCCAGGTGCAGGTATCCCGCATTGAAAAAAGAGCCCTGGTGCAGCTTCGTGAAATGCTGCGCTAAAACAAATACTTTACCTTTTCGAAAAAATGCGCTAAAATAGTCGCATCTTCAATTTGGACAGGTGCAACTATGAACGAGCAATTTGACCAGCGATTTTTATCAGCCCGCCGGCGCTATATTGAGAGCCAGTTTTCTCAGCTCAATGATATGCAGCGGAAGGCTGTTATGACAACGGAAGGCCCGCTTCTGCTGCTGGCAGGCGCGGGAAGCGGAAAAACAACGGTTCTCATTAACCGGATTGCAAATCTGATGCGGTTCGGCCGCGGAAGCGACAGTAACGAAATTCCTGAATATATTACGCAGGAAGATATTGCTTTTCTGGAGTCCATTGAGCCGGATAGTGCGTATGACTGCCGGCGTGCAGATTGTCTGTGCGCTGTAGAACCGGCAACACCCTGGAGTATCCTGGCGATTACCTTCACAAACAAGGCGGCAAATGAGATTCGCGACCGCCTTTCCTCCCTGCTTGGCCCCGAGGCTGAGGATATCTGGGCCATGACCTTCCATTCCGCCTGCTGCCGGATTCTGCGGCGGGACATTGAAGCAATGGGGTATACCCGCAGCTGTACCATTTATGACACATCAGATTCCGAGCGGATCATGAAGGATATCATCAAGGACATGGGTCTTGATGACAAGACCTTTCCGGCGAAGTATGTTCTTGGAGCTATCAGCCGGGAAAAGGATAAAATGGTGTCCTCGGAGGAAATGCTGGAACGCGCGCAGGCCAGTGGAGATCTTCGGGCTTTGCACATCGCCAGATGCTATGCAAAATATCAGACCCGGCTGAAGGACAACAACGCGCTGGACTTTGACGACATCATTTATGTGACAGTGAAGCTTCTTCAGGAGCACGAGGATGTCAGGCAGTATTATCAGCGGAAGTTCCGGTATGTTCTGGTGGACGAGTATCAGGATACCAACCATATGCAGTATCTGCTGACCTCCCTGTTGTCGGCAGGGTATGAAAATGTCTGCGTTGTCGGTGACGACGACCAGAGTATTTACCGGTTCCGCGGCGCGACCATTGAGAATATTCTGAGCTTTGAAAAGCAGTACCATGGCTGCCGCACAATCCGGCTGGAACAGAATTATCGTTCCACCCAATCCATTCTGGACGCGGCGAACGCGGTGATTTCCCACAATCTGGGACGAAAGGGGAAACGCCTGTGGACCTCCAATGGCCGCGGCGATCCGATCACCCTGTATGAAGCCAGCGATGAGGGAACGGAGGGCAATTTTGTTGCCAGCAGAATTATTGCCGGTTCCCGGGGTAAGAATTTCAGGGACTACGCCATCCTCTATCGAACCAATGCCCAGTCCAACGCCCTGGAATTTGCGCTGAAACGAAATGGCATACCCTACCGGGTCATCGGCGGTACCCGATTCTTTGACCGTGCGGAAGTCAAGGATATGCTGTCTTATCTGTGTGTAATCAACAACCGCTCTGATGATCTCCGGCTGAGGCGGATTATCAACAATCCGCCCCGAGGCCTTGGCGCAAAAACCATCGAAACGGCCCAGCGTCTGGCGGATGCTGAGCATAAACCGCTCTATGATATCGTATCCGATCCTTATTCGAACACCCCGCTGGAACAGCCTCCCATGTAGCTGATGAAAAGCACAACCTGGCTTG
>CAMGCA010000205.1 GCA_946011705.1 uncultured Clostridia bacterium
AAAGACGGGTATATTCTGCTGCGTTCCAGATTCTGTCTGGCATTTTAATCACCTCCGCTATCATTGTATTGAAATCATCCGGGACAGTCGATGATGTCGATATTTGTTTCATCCCTTGCTGACCTGACTGCGGGCATAGCCTTCCAGCCGGTCATCTATCGTTTCGCGGGTGTTCATAAACCCGATCTTGACGACAACACCGTCGTCAACGTAGCAGTAGGGATTGCCGATCTGCTTCAGATAAGACGCAATGCGTTTTTCTCTCGGCTGACGGCTGTCGATGCGCACATCCCGGCGGTCATGAAGCGTTGCCGGGTCTACCGTCCGGATGTCCACTTTTCTCATTTCATCCAGTGTCATGGTCTGCTCCTTTCCGCACTCATCGCGAGTGCCTGCATATTACAAATAAAGCGCCAGGCTCACCGCAAGGCACTTACAGAATTCCGGGCTGTACAGAATATTGCTGTCCACTCGTCCCATGTATCTGATGATTCGGCGCTTATCCAGCGTTTTCAGCTGCTCCAGAATCACCATGGAAGGTCGGCTCAGCCCTCGCACCTGTTCCAGCAGGAAATGTGTCGGCTGATTCGGCTTTTTATCAATGTTGGAGGTGAGCGGCGCGGCAATCAGCGTGGGGCTGAAGAAATTACCCGTGTTGTTCTGAAGAATCATCACCGGGCGGATACCGCCGATCTCTGCACCCACAACCGGATCGAGGTTCGCCAGATAGACGTCTCCGCGCCGGTACTCCCAGTTTTTCCGCAATGGCTTCACCTCCCAAACCTCAAATTCTATATACTGCCTCCCATTCGTCCACGACTCCCGGAGGCGGGGAACTCACCAGGCGGCAGTCTGCGAAGCTGCCTCATAGGAATCTAACCTCCCCGCCTTCATTGTGGCCGGGCCGCGAATTACGGAAGTATCATTATCCCTTGTGCGTTTCATGGCCTTATCCGTTGCAGCCGGATATTTCTGATTGGTTCGGAATCGCTCACCGCCTTGCTTTCCGTAATCACCCGAATCGGGCAGGCGTGTCATCGCGCACCATCATGCAGCTGGAGAATCTCTCCCGCACAGGAACGTACCTGATGAATGTGTATGAAATTTTCAAGGTTCAGCAAGCAGAGCACGAATCGTTTTTATCAGACAGACCCATTTGCTCCTCTCACCCTTTAGCCGGTGGGAAAGCTTGTTTTCGGACAGGCTCAAAGAGATTTTTTGATTTTTTCTTTCAGGCGTGTCCAGCGCCGGTGCGCAGTGTTTTCGGATAACCCGATCTCCAGAGAAATCTCGGAAAATGATTTTCCCTGAGATCTTCTCAGCGCAATCAGAACGGTAATCGGGTCGGTTTCAGAAAGCAGACTGAACAGCGCAGGGCTGTCGATGCCGTCCAGAAAATCCGAAACGGTTTTCACATCCGGTTTCTCCTCATCTGCTGCAAGCTGTTCGAGATAATCGCCGCCATCCGCATGATGTTCGTAATACCGCCGGTCAGAATTGAAAATCTCCCAATCGTAGGCACGAAGCTGCGCAATCCTGTCCTCGCTGACGCCGAGCTCGCGCAGCTGTTTTTCCTCGGCTTCTTTCCAGAGCCGCCATTTTCTTTCTTCACTGGCCTTGTTGTATGCCATTGTCTTATCCTCCGAATTTCTGAATTTTGTTTGGAATTCAGAAACCGGAGGAGGAGAACGGCAGCGCGTTCTGCGCTTTTGGGTATAAAAAATAGAGAGGTCTTTGTCTGCCGGAACAAAAGCCTCTCTATGATGAAATTGTACCGGAGACATAAGAAAACCCCCGTAAGTTGTCGTTTAGCTTTTGCGCTAAAAGGCTAACTTACGGGGGTTCCTCAGCTGTGCAGCTGAAGTGTCACGGCTGTTCGTTCTATTCTATTTTACTGCTGGATTGTGCGCCCTCTGTGTTTTGGAAAAAATCGGGTGTTTTCTCTGTGCGCCGGATGTGTTACACGCCGAACAGCTCCTCATATCGAATCAGGCTGTTCTTTTTCAGATGTTCTGTCACCACATCGATTTCCTCCTGTGTCATATCGTCTTTGAGGCGGAAATATTCCTTCTTCGCCATATCGGCACCGGACAGACTGTATGTTGCCATGATGAGCCAGTAACAGATCAGGCCGTTGCCCGGGAACAGCTCATGCGCCCTAACAGCGTACTCCATGACGCCCGCATAGTCTTTCTGCTTTGCCAGCTCGCGCATCAGGGCATCTGCGGCCTTGATATAGCGAACCTCATACTGACTGACAATATCATTAAGCCACAGCTGGTCTCTGCCGCACATGAAAACCGGGCCTTTGTAAAGCTCTACCGCCTTGCGGAGCTCCTCAATTCTTTCAGCGCTTCCGGATGCCGTCTCGGCTGCTTTCAGGTGAAGGTCAAACTGCTCGATATCGGTCGTAATCTTCAGAGTCGGATTTCGCCTGTACCCGCTGCCTTCGCGGATAATCAGTCTTGCGGATTGTCCGGTGCGCTTTGCATACATATTGGAAAACCGATATATACTGCCGCGGATCGCATTCGTATTGCCGTCAAAATCTTCTCCGGGGTTCAGGTGCTCAAAGATTTCTCTCGGCGAGTGGGCGCGTTCCGGCTTCAGCAACAGATAGGCCACAAGCTGAATGGTTTTCGGTGCATTGATGATCTGCTCGGTCAGCGTACCGCCTGCCGTGCGGATTTCCAGGTCGCGGAAGAAACTGATATAGACATCATAGGTCGGCTCCATCGGGTTCATGGCCTCGATGATCTTCTCACGTTCCATGACATTCTGCTGGGCAAGCGCGCGGTGAAGGACATAGGCGAAGATGTACAGCGCTTCCGGCCGCTCCAGATATCTCGACGGATTGCGGATGACAAGAAAGCCGGTCGGTGCCGGAGAGAACGGGGATGCCAGGATGGCTCTTGCATCCAGGCGTTCATACAATGCAAATTCTGCCGGATTGGATTCCATGATTTCAGTTGTATCCGTGAGAACAATAGGCATGGCGCTGTGCATGGATTCCAGCCAGCGCGGCATGACCTCGGCATCCTCCAGTCCGCTCAGTCTGTAAAGCGTTCTGTCGGTTGCACCTCCCGCGCGGAACCAGCAGACCGGCCTCCACAGGCAGGTATCCATATCGATGTCCATGACGCCGGCCCAGTCCCCGCCATAGAACTCACATACCGTTTTCAATGTGACATCAATGATCTCCTTCGGATCATCGGTCTCATGCAGTGTGCTCTCAAGAACGGTTTCAACACGATCCTTTTCCACACAGTACAGCAGGTATTCATCATCATACTGCGCCAGTTTCTCCGGAATCCGGCGCGCCCTTCCATTTTTCTTAAATAAGCCTGCCATGATATCCCTCTCCTTTCTCGGACCAACAGCAGATACATTTCCCAAACGAAAAAAAGCACAGTCCGCCAGTGTATGATACCGGCAGTCTGTGCTGCAATGATTCTATATCAGCTATCCCAAGGATGAGGTCAGGTGTTCTGTTTCAAAAGGTTATCGAATTGTGTCGGTGCGCTCAGCAATGTTGCAGGCTCTATTTCCAACGCATCGGCGATGTTATAGAACACCTCAAGCGAAAAGGATTTGGCTATACCCGCAGCCTCGATTGAACTGATAAGAGAACGACTGACTGACGCACGTTCTGCCAGCTGCTCCTGGGACAGGCCGCGATACTTTCTGAACGTTGAAATGGTTATGCCCAGCTGAATGAGTCTGTCCCGATTCTTGAGGCTCATTTCCTTGTCCATGTTCACGCACCTGCCTTTCGTCTTATCTTGTATATATATTTTACCGCGAATAGGCGTATTTTTCTGCACCTGTACATGAGCGTATGCTCACAATTAAGAACATACGTCCTTAAAAGCATACGAATTATCTTTATTTCACGCATTTTTTCACTCTCCAAGTCAATTTGCATACAATTTCTATTGTTTCTGCAATGACCGGAGGCGACCGGGATAAAGTACAATAAGTTGCGCAAATTCAAAACGGCATAATAATAGACATGGCTTGCAGGCCTCTGGTAGAATGAAGTTACCACACACCATTCTGAAAGGAGACAGCAAACCATGTCCGAGAAAATTGTACAACTGAACGAGGAAGTAATCAAGGGTCAGCTCAAAGAATTGGTCCGAGGCAGCGTAGAAGAAACGCTGAATGAACTGCTGGAGCAGGAGGCGGAGAAACTGACCCAGGCCGCCCGCTACGAGCGAAATGAGGCCCGCCAGGGCTACCGCAGCGGCCACTATGACCGGAACCTTACCACTACCTCCGGAGACGTCACGCTCCATGTGCCCCGTCTCAAGGGTGTCTCTTTTGAAACGGCCATCATTGAGCGGTATCGCCGCCGGGA
>CAMGCA010000206.1 GCA_946011705.1 uncultured Clostridia bacterium
ATTGGGGCAAAAGATCCGTCGAAGCCCGCAGCTCCCATTGTGCGGTGTTGCCTTATAGTATTTTCTTCATCCCGGGGAGCTTTCGCAGCAGCCAGGTCATAGCGCTGTAAATCACCACGCCGAAGAAGCTGTACCACAGGGATGTCACGATGGGGCTTGCTCCCGGGCCCATCCAGCCGATGAGCAGGGGCTTCACCACCGGGCGCAGCACCGGCTCCAGAATGTACACACCCAACATCAGGGGGCAGGCCGTTTCCAGGGTTCTGGTGAACCACTTGGGCAGCTCCCCCGCCCGGAGGAACAGGTACTTGACCAGCACAAAGGCCGCCATGGCGGTGGCGTAAACGTTCATCCGCAGATAGCTGCCGGTAAACGCCGTGCGCAGTCCCTGGTGCATGGTCACAAGCGTGCTCAGAAGGCTGCTGCCCGCGATGACCACACCGCTGAGCGCCGCCCACTTCCAGTTTGCCTTCTCCCAGGGCAGAACGTTTTCCAGATAATAGCCCAGCATAGGATAGAACAGAATGTCAATGGCCGCCAGCGGCACTCCAAAGGAGCCGGGGAATGGAATCTCCGCCCAGCCCTTGTAGGTGGTGATATAGCGGGCCAGCGGCAGCAGAGTGTCAAACAGGATCCGGAAGCATACCAGCACGATGGCATCGGTGTGGGTCATGCCCCGAACCGCCCGGCGCAGGAAGGGCACCATCACCAGAAAACCCATATAAGTATACAGATACCAGTGGGTTACGTCCATATTTCCGGCAAACAGTCCCCGGAAAAAGTCCCCGGCGTTCAGGTTTGGAAAGCACCGGAACACATAGGTAACGGCCACGGTCAGCACGGTCAGCGCCAGAAAGCGGGGAATCCGCTTGCCGTAGATCACCCGGTTCGGCTCTTCCTTGCGCAGCATCAGCGCCCCGGAGATCAGATAGAACAGGTAGATGTTGATTACCACAACAGTTGTCATCCAGCACAGGGCGAAGCTGCCGGCGGTGCTGTAGGCGCCGCTGCCGTAAAGCTCCACGATCTCCGAGTGGTTCACAACAATGAGAAACGCCGCCAGAATTCGCAGAAAATCCAGGTGGTATTTCCGTTTTTTGAGTGTTTTCTCCATATGTCAGGCCTCCGGGAAGTGATACTGGAATCCTACCACAGCCGTGCCAGCCTGTCAAGCAGTCATCAGGAAAACAGCTTCTGGTCCAGTCCCCGCTTTTTCATCGCATAGTACAGCGCCGTGCCCAGCACCAGCAGCACCACGGCTTCCCCGATGGCCACATAAACGGCGTTGAGGACAAAGCCGCCGCCGATGTACACCGTCAGCTCCCAGCCCACCAAAATGGCGTTGGCGATGGCGGGCATCAGCATACCCAGCAGCGGATAGCCCTTCACCGTCACCTTCCGGGTCATCCACATGACCTGGGCGGCAATCAGGGTGGCGGCGGAGCCGACCACAAAATCCAGGGGCAGGGCGGCGGCGAAGGTGATATTGAACAGCAGGCACCCGATGGTCAGTCCGGGCACAGCGGCGGGGGTGAAGAAGGCCAGAACGCACAGGGCCTCGGACAGGCGCATCTGGATGGCCCAGGTAGCGGAGCCGGGCAGCAGCAGGTTCTGCAGGTGGGACAGCACGGCGTGCCGGGCGGCACTCGCCGCGGCCTGCACCAGGTATTTGGTTGTTCTCTTCATAATCATTCCTCCAAAAACAGAAAAATGGGCGCAGTCCGCGCCCACAGCAAAACAAAATGGGCGCAAATGCGCCCATCTGATTGTAAATCCCTAGTTTTGTTTACCGACAGGATGGTCACGAACTGTCCTATTTGGTTGTCATGGGAATTGTACACGAAACCGGACGAAAAGTCAAGGGGGATAAGCGCGCTGCTGTCAGCGGGTTTTCCCATCAAACATCCGATGCAGGACAGACGAATTCGGTATGACTCAGCCGCTTGATAAACTGGAATTTGGCGGCGAGTCGCCGCTGACAATGCGTCACGGACATTGGCGGTCATCTAACATCCTTTGGGCCCCTCGGCCGGAACTGCGTAGGTTATATAGAATAGACCACCACCGCAAAAACGAACCGGGCGTGCCCAAAGGATGGGAAGACTACCACACGGGCGAAGGCTCGCATTGCCCGCGGGGGCATCCCCGCCAAATTCCAATTTATCGATTTGCTGACGGAAACCGATATGCACATTATGAAATACCCTCTTGCGGTGTGTGGGCCGTCCCTATCGAAACCATTCCGGCTCAGCGCAGTTTGATGTAGCTTTCCGGCTGAGCCAACGAGCCGCCGCCGGTGATATAAGCCGTCCATTCCTTTCTGACGACCTGCTGTACCCTTTCAAACACCCGGCTCTCATCCTTCAGAAATGGCGCCATATAGGCAGCCGTGTTCAGGCAGGTCACGCGGAAGGTGTCCGTATCTTTGATTTCCTTCCCGTCCAGCAGCGCCTTTGTCAGGGTGTAAGCTCCCGCTTCCTCCCCGACCCTGATGGAAATACCGCTGACCACGGGCAGAGAACCCCTGTTGAAGGGCTTGAAGCCCCCTTCGATGCCCTCCACATAGGCTTTCAGCGTCTCTTTCAGCTCCGCACCGGTCATCTCCCGCCGGTAAGCCAGCAGAACATTGGGCATAATCATGCAGCCAACCTGTTTCTCGGTGTAGTCAGCCTTCAGTACCGATCCTGTAAAGCTGTAAGCGGGGGCGATGAGCACATCAGCGCCATAGCATTCCCGCAGGGAATTGGCCATGACAGACCAGGACGCGTTGCCGCCATCCGGGCGGAACCGGTTGGAATAGCCCTGAGCCACAGACAGCACCGCATCCCCGGCGGCAGCCTGGGCTGCCTTCAGCTGGGCGTCAAAAGCCTGATAGGCCTGCCTCCCGGTGTACTCCCGCTGAAGCATTTTGGTTACAACCTCCTTGGACGCGGCGAAAAAGTCGTTGGAGGCGATGCGGATGTACATATGGTTCTGCTCCAGAAGCGGTCTCAGGTTGTCGAGATGGGGAGAAAGCTCCAGGTTGAGGTTCTGACTGTAGGTAACCACATCGCCGCCCTTGGACAGAATGTTCTGGGCCTCCTCGGAGAGCATCACGCTCAACACCCGCATGGCATTTTCCTGCCGGGCGTCATCCTGCTCCAGCTCCCGGCTCATGGCTACCTGAAACTGGGGATAGGTCAGCAGCCACTGCTCACCGTTCTGGCCGAGGTAGGGCAGAAATACGGCGTCCACCCCGTATTTCTGGAATTCTATGACATTTCCGCCGCCGGCGCGGATGATGGCCGCCTTTCCCTCGGCCAGCAGATTGCTCACGGGGGCGTAATCCAGCTCCACATCCTCGGGCCGGATATTCACTTCCTCGATAAACCGCGCCATCCGATCAAAGGCCTCGGGCCAGATCTTGGCATCCAGACCAGTGACGGTATCATCGGTGGGGTCCTCGTAAGCGCTGCGCCAGATTCTGCCCTCCATGGAGGTGATCTCCGGAATGGACAGGCCCTGCAAGACCTCCATGCAGGTATAGTCGTAGGCAAAATCCGCCACAAAGCCCCGGACCCCCACTTCCTCAAAGGCCTGACAGGCAGCCACCAGACTGTCGTAATCCGTAGGCATGGGGATATTATATTTCTCGAACAGGCCCCGGTTGGCAACCAGGCCATCCACCTCACCGCACAGGGGCAGCCAGTTGACCGTGCCGTCCGGGTTGGTGAAGCTGGACAGGTAGGCGTCGTAGATCTTGCCCGCCTCCTCGGAGGTGGACAGGTCTATCAGATGGTCCTTCAGATCCGCCGCGTCATGCAAAGCGAACCGGCGGCAGGTGATAATATCCGGCAGTGTACCGTTCTGGTCCAGAAATTTGTAGAAATCCAAATCGTTGTTTCCCACCACAAACTGAATGTCCAAATCCGGGAGCTGGGACTGGATGTAGGGCGCGTAGCTGTCATACAGACCGGCGCTCCACATATACACCGTAATGGTGTCCTCCTCCTTTTCCCCGGCGCAGCCCGGCAGCAGCGCCAGCAGCAGCGCCGCCGTCAAGATCACGCAAATCAGTCTAACCTTTCTTTCCATCGCACCAACCCTTTCTTTTATGATCAAAAAGCCCGTGAAAATACTTCGTGTGACTTTATCATTATACCATTATATCCATAGAAATACAATATATATTTGAATAAAACCTGTAATTTTACCTTTTTTCCCCGGGATTCCGCCAAAATTGCTTCCCTGGCCGCAGTCGCTGCCGCTCCGGCAGAAGTAAACGCGTTTTCATTTTTCAGGCTGATTGTTGAGAAATCGCGCGAAATAAACGGACGCCGTCCGTGGGACAAGGGAGGGAATTGTATGATGTT
>CAMGCA010000207.1 GCA_946011705.1 uncultured Clostridia bacterium
ACTATATCAATCCCATGGACATCAATATCAACTACTCTGAGGATGATAACCCTGTTGCCCTGAAAGCAGACTTCATTCTTTCCCTCTGCGAGTTGATCATGGGAAGTAAGGACGGCTTGCAGCCCATTGAAAAGACAGTTATTGACCGTTGTGTGCATCAGATTTACCAGAGATATTTTGACAATCCGGTTCCTGAAAATATGCCTGTCCTTGAGGACTTGTATAACGCACTTCTCAAACAGGACGAGAAAGAAGCCCATCATGTGGCGACTGCACTGGAAATCTATGTGAAGGGTTCTTTGAAGCTGTTCAACAATCGAACCAATGTGGACATCAATAACCGTCTGGTCTGCTATGACATCAAGGAGCTGGGCAAGCAGCTGAAGAAAATCGGTATGCTGATTGTTCAGGATCAGGTTTGGGGCCGTGTAACTGCCAACCGCTCTGCCGGCAAGTGTACCCGGTACTATGTCGATGAGTTCCACCTGCTCCTCAAAGAGGAACAGACCGCTGCCTATTCCGTGGAAATCTGGAAGCGGTTCCGAAAATGGGGCGGCTGCCCGACCGGTATCACCCAGAATGTGAAAGACCTGCTGACCAGCCGGGAAGTTGAAAATATCTTCGAGAACTCTGACTTTATCATCATGCTGAATCAGGCGGCGGGTGACCGCCAAATTCTTGCCAACACCCTGAACATCTCTCCCCACCAGCTGTCCTATGTTACCCATTCCGGTGAAGGTGAAGGACTGCTGTTCTACGGCAATGTCATTCTCCCATTCGTCGATCACTTCCCCACAAATCTGGAGCTATATCGCATCATGACCACCAAGCTGTCTGAGGTCACGCCGGAAAAGGAGGCGTAAATGGCCAACAAGAAGCCTCGCCTCCAGTTCACGGAGGATTCTGGCAGTGCGGCTGATTCCAGGATGCGTAAACCAGCACAGCCGAAACTCCTGACAGATGAGCAGAAAGCCAAAGCCCGGAAAGAGCAGCTTCGGTTCGGGAAAAAGGAAAATGCCGCCCCTATCGACCTGAACACTCGCAGCTCTTCCAGCAGGAGGGGTGTAGTGAAACACGACATCCTCCCGGCAAGAGCAACATCGGTGCTTACGAATCGTGAGGCTACGGAAGCAAATCAGGATGAGAATGTCGGTACGCAGGCACTTCAGGAGGGAGTTGCCACGGCTGAAAGCAGCATCCGGGAAATCGGCAATGCCCGATACAGCCATAAGCTCAAGAAGGTTGAAAAGACTGCGAAGCTGGAAAAGAAAGCGGATAAGGCAAATCTTGAAGCCCGGTATCGGGAGGCTCTGGATAAAGCAGATGCTGTCACATCCAATCCCATCTCCCGGTGGCAGCAAAGGCGAAAAATCCGCAAGGAATACTACGAAGCCAAGAATGCTGCACAGAATGCAGCCAGTACCGCGAAAACTGCCAGGTCTGTGACGGAGCGTCTGAAGGATGGCCTTGGTGCGATTCGGACAGCACTTTCCAGCAGCACCGGCTTGCGTTCTGTGCTTGCCGCTGCAATGGCTTTCCTGCTGATTGTGGCACCTTTCCAGTCCTGTTCCGTGATTACCGGGGGTGTGCTCACCACAGTAACAGCTACCTCGTGGCCTGCTGATGACATCCAGATCACCCGCGCGGATGCCTACTACACAAAACTCGAAGCCCAGCTTCAGAAGAAGATCAACACGGTGGAATCCCGGCATCCCGGCTGTGAGGAATATCACTACAATCTGTCGGAGATCGGTCACGATCCCACCATGCTCATCAGCTACCTGTGCGCCAAGTATCAGGACTTCACTTTCAATCAGGTAAAGTCGGAACTGGAAGCCATTTTCAACCTGCAATACCATCTTTCCGAAGAAATCCGAACCGAGACCCGTATTACGACTCGGACGGTTCAGGTTGGCGACTACATCGGTCAGGTGGTCACAAGTGCCTATTGCAGCTGTCCCATCTGCTGCGGTATATGGTCTGGCGGTCCAACTGCTTCCGGTGTCTACCCACGAGCAAACCATACCATCGCAGTAGATGCAAACAATATCTGGAAGGCAACGGATATCTCGTCAGCTGGTGCATCGGTCATCTGGTAGAGCTGGCAGACCCGACTGCATACGGCAATTTCGAAAAATGGAGAAAGGAGGATTTACCCATACTGCCGGACAAGTGGCAGTATCAGAGTTCGCACCTCACAAGGAAGCAGTTTGAGGTGCTGCGCAGCCTCATGCTCCGTCCTGATGTAGACCGGCTGATTTGCGCCACCGATGCCGGTCGTGAAGGAGAGCTGATATTCAGGCTTACCGCAATCTATAGAAATGGAGGAACACATGGTAGATAAACTGAAATCCCTTGTCCAAATGTCTGAGTTCATTGCCGTGAACAGCACCCAGACCTATGAAAACTGGACGCACTTTCTGCAATTCTCAGGGCGTTTTTACAAGTACACCTACGACGAACAGATCAGCATCTACTTCCAGCGACCGGAAGCCACCGCCGTCGCCAGCTACGAGATTTGGAATCAGCAAATGCGCCGGTATATTAAACGCGGCTCTGTAGGCATCGCAGTCATTGACAACAGCGGAAATGGTACTCGCCTTCGCTACCTGTTCGATATTGCAGATACCGGGACACGGCAGACTTCCAGAACGCCGAACATCTGGAAGATGAGCCGGGAGCATGAGCAAGCTGTTGCACAGGATTTGGAGCAGCGGTATGGCATTCCCGACGACATCGGTTCATTGGAAAACCACCTGGAACTTCTTGCTATGCAGAAGGCATCCGAGTATTGGGAAGCCCACAGCGAGGAGATTGCCGGTATCCTTGATGATAGTGCGCTGGCGGTGTATGATGTAGATGCGCTGGGGTTCAACTTCCGAAAAGCCGTTTCAAACAGCACCCTTTACCAGCTGATCAGCCGATGCCTTGGCAATCCGGATGATTACTTCGGATTTGAGGATTTCTCGGATGTGTTCGATTTCAACACCCCGCAAACCGCCGCAGCGCTGGGCACCGCAGTCAACACAATTTCTTCTGAGATACTTCGTCAAATCGAAATCACCGTCAGAAGCTACAATCGGAATCAAGAAAGGAGCCAAAACAATGAAGCCGCAACTGACCTATATCCGCAACGGGGATTATCTGATCCCGAACCTCACTCTGGAGAGCACCGAGCAGAGGCCTCTGAACAAGTACGGACGGATGCGCCGGACATTTCTGAAGGAACACAGACCGACTCAGTACAGCATCCTGGCGATGACTCAGAAGCTGTTCCCCCACCTGTGGGAGATTCAGGAGACAGCAGAGCGCAGACTGAACCAGATGATGGAAGAACTGCTGGCACAGAACCCGGCCCCGGACAAAGCAACCGACCCGATGGCGTGGGTACAGCACATGAACAGCCTGAAAGCACAGGCCGAGGAGACGATCTTCGCGGAGCTGATCTACAGCTAATCATTGAGGAGCCGCCCATTGAGGGGGAACAGGTTTCCTTCTTCGAAAGTGAAGATGAGCAAATACAGACGATTGATGAAGCAGAGAGTGCGCAAAAGGCACCCTCTGCTTTTTCCATGCCCCAGGATATCATTGATGACTTTCTCCGATCCGGCGGCAATATGGAAGAACACCGCATGCTTGTAGTCGCTGAGTTCTCAAAGCAGAAACCGATCTCCGAGATTGCTGCCGTTTTGCCAAGAATCTTCGCTGGCGTCCATGGTCTGAAACTCAGCGCAGGTGATGTATCTGCATGGTATTACCCGGACGGTATTCATCTGTCCTACGGGCGAAACATCCGGCATTCCAGAGCTGCACAGATTATCAGCTGGGAAGATGCTGCGCTGCGTATCGGACAGCTGCTGGAAGAAGGGCACTATGCGTCCAATACAGAGCTTGCAGAAGCGCTCTACCATGAACAGAGCGTTCTTGCTGATAGGCTGGTGCTTGCCAGCCGGGATGCCGTTGACGGATATATGCCTACAATTCGCAGCATAAAAGGGGTTTTTCCCGATCAGTTGGATTCGGTTATTGAACTGCTTCGTTCCCCAGATTCTTTAGAGACCATCTCAAAGGAGTTTGCTGAGTTTTACGCTGGATACAAAGCCGGGGAGCCTGTCAGCCGATTCAAGATCTACACCATCGACCAGATTGCCTCCGGCCTGATCGATCTGACACTGCCTCGCAGAGAATATGCCACTGAGTGGACACAGGTTCCGCAACCTGCCGGCTTCATTACAGAAGATGAAATCGACATATTGTTTGTTTCCGGGCCCCCTATGTCCGGCGGAAAGCAGCGGGTCTTTGACTATTTCTCCCAGCACCATTCCTCTAAGGAAGAAATCGCTTTCC
>CAMGCA010000208.1 GCA_946011705.1 uncultured Clostridia bacterium
CTGGAGGTGTTTCAGGAGCAAGCCCAAACCGCTGACCCCCAGTGGCAGCAAACCCTGTAAAGACCTGCCCCCGGCGCCGGACCATCTGTACGGCCCCTGGCCTTTTATCCCAAGCAGTTGGTGCGGCCTCACCCCGAAAAGAGGTGAACGAACCATTGTTTATTTGGGATTTTGTTGCCGATACCATCCTCGGTCAGATCGTGGATTGGATCTACGGGCAGGTCATGGGCTTTCTCGGAAACTTTTTCGCCGAGATGGGTAACATGGGCGTCGAGTTGTTCGAACTGAGCTGGGTGCAGAGCATTGTACTGTTTTTCTCCTATCTGGCCTGGGCGCTCTATGTGACCGGCCTCGTGGTGGCCTGTTTTGAGTGCGGCATCGAGTATTCCTCCGGCAGAGGGAACCTCAAAGAAACCGCTCTGTGCGCCATCAAGGGCTTTATGGCGGTGAGCCTGTTCACGGTTGTGCCGGTTCGGCTCTATGAGCTTTCCGTCACATTGCAGGCAAGCCTCACCGCAGGGATCACAGGGTATGGGACCTCCATCGGTGAGGCGGCAACCGAAATCTTGGATTCACTCAGCGAAATTGATTCGCTGACTGGAATGACCACCGGCTCATACTTCGGCTTCGCTTCCATCACCAGCCCGATCATGCTTTTATTCTGCATCATTCTGATGGCCTACGCCGTGATAAAGGTCTTCTTCGCAAACTTAAAGCGCGGCGGGATTCTGCTCATCCAAATCGCTGTGGGCAGCCTTTATATGTTCAGCGTCCCGCGCGGTTATACCGATGGATTCATCCAATGGTGCAAGCAGATCATCGGATTGTGTCTGACCGCTTTCCTGCAATCCACCATTCTCATTGCAGGACTCATGGTGTTCAAGGATCATGCACTCCTTGGGCTTGGCCTGATGCTGTCCGCCGGCGAGATCCCCCGTATTGCTGGAGCTTTTGGCCTGGATACCACCACAAGAGCCAATATCATGTCTGCGGTCTATACCGCTCAAGCCGCAGTCAGTACCACAAGGACTATCGTTCAGGCGGTAGCCAAATGAAGACGCTGACGATGGGCAGCCTGTTTGATGGGATTGGCGGTTTTCCCTTGGCTGCGGTTCACAGCGGCATCGTACCTGTGTGGGCCAGTGAGATCGAAACCTTTCCGATTCAAGTGACCCGGCTTCGATTTCCCGATATGGTTCATGTGGGCGACATTACAAAGCTTGACGGAGCAAAGCTGCCGCCGGTGGACATCATCTGCGGCGGCTCTCCCTGTCAGGACTTATCCGTGGCCGGAAACCGTGCCGGTCTCTCCGGTGAACGATCCGGCCTATTTATGGAACAGGTTCGAATCGTAAAGGAGATGAGAGATGCGGATAGACAACGAGGCCGAGCAGCTCTCGATATACGACCTCGATTTATGGTGTGGGAGAATGTACCAGGAGCCTTCTCCAGCGGAACCCCCAAAGGAGAGGATTTCCGGATCGTCCTCGAGGAGATCGTCCGAATTAAAGTCGGTGGTGTTTCAGTCCCTCGACCTGACACCGGGCGCTGGGAATCTGCTGGGCGAATTCTACTGGGAACTGATTTCTCCCTGGCGTGGAGATGCCTTGACGCTCAATACTGGGGTGTCCCCCAGAGAAGAAAAAGAATCTTCCTTGTCGCAGATTTTGCAGGACGATCCGCCGGACAAATACTATTTGACCAGGAAAGCCTGCCTGGGCATCCTGCGCAGAGCCTTTGAACGCGGAAAAGAGCTGCCCCGAAAGCTCAATCGTGCGCTGGAGATCCAGTCAGGGGTTACTCCGCCGGATGGCAAATCCACCCCGCTGGAGGCGTACCATATCAACCAGCGTGATGAAGGCATCGATCTGCACGGAGTTTCCGGCGCCCTGATGGCGACCAACAATATGCAGATGCAGACCTTTGTAACCCAACCGGACGATACGGGAATCGAGGGATTCGATGGCTATAACGGTGACCTGACCGGCTCGGGCGCGGCCACCCTGGGCGGGAACTGCGGGATGTCCACCGGCCGCAACGGTCTTATCCAGCCGATTGCCTTTGCCGCAAATCAGCGGGATGAGGTCAGGGATCTCCACGATGTGGCCGGGGCGTTGGGTTCCCGGCCGGGGATGAAACAGCAAACCTTCATTGCAGAAGGTGTTGTGGCCAAAGGCAATGGCGATTGTTTTCTGACGCCGGAACGGCATACATCCCTGAGTGCAGGCGGCGGCCAGGCCGGTCAGGGTTACCCCTGTGTCCTGACCGCCGGCTTCTCCGCCGGGGCCGGAGCCTCTGCCGGAAGCATCGGCTACGGCGAGGAACTTGCCCCCACCTTGAAAGGCAGCGCCGTCGGAAACAGTATGCCGTCCGTGCTGTGTTTGAACGATCAAGGCGGCAGCGTGATGGAATGCAGTCTGGACATCACGGGGACGCTTCGGGCCCAGGAACACGGGCATCAGCCCTTGGTCTACGAGAACCACGGCATTGATTCCCGCTACACCGGCCCCCATAAAGTGGCGCCTACCATGTCCGCCCGGTACGGTACAGGCGGCAACAATGTCCCGCTGGTCGAACAGGAGCAGGTATTCTGCATTACCGGAAACGCCATCGACCGAAAGCCTGAAAACGGCGGCAACGGGATTGGCTATCAGGAAGGCATTGCCTATACGCTGACTGCTACCGACCACCATGCCGTGTTCAGCAGACAACGAGTCGACATTTTCAAGGACGGAGAGGTAACCAGCACCCAAAGCGCACGCCAGCACAAGGATGCCACGGATCTGGTGCTGCAGGGTACAGATCAGCCGAGGCTCATCCGCAGGCTGACGCCTCTGGAGTGTGAAAGGCTCCAAGGGTTTCCGGACAGTTGGACTGATATTCCCAATGCTTCGGACTCTTCCCGGTATAAGGCGCTGGGCAACAGTGTGGCAATCCCGTGTGTGGACTATGTCCTCCAGGGCATTGCTCTGGTGCTTCGTGCCGGCTGAGCCATGCTTGTTGCTTCTGCTTCGTTTACGCTTGCTTCTTCGTTGGGTTCTGTGAATAGCTATTTCACTCCGGTCACAGTATGCTTTGCTTATAAATTTAGAGAAAGGAAGTAGCCCATGGAAGCAAAGAAGAATCTCTGTGGAATGATCCCGGAAGAACTGCACGCCAGAGCTGTGGCAGAAAAGGAACAGCTTGGCCTCAAGACTCTGGGAGAATATGTGGAGCTGATACTCAAAGAACACTTCGAAGGAGGAAGAATCACCATGGCGGAAACTAAGACTCTCGCATTCAAGATCACCGAGGAGCTGGACCAGCGGCTGAAGAATTTCATCGCCGCAGAAAAGAAGCACGGCAGGAAAATCACGCAGAGAGAATTCGTCATCGGACTCATTGAGCAGGCGCTGGATGCGTATGAAGCGCAGAACCAGCCCACAGAGATGTCTGAAGAATAAAATGCCGCACCGACCGCTGGGGAGAGCATCCCCAGCGGCTTTTTTTGGAGGTGAAATACCCTGTACATCTACCCCGACAACCTGACTGCCAAGGCCATGATGTGGCTTTGGGAGCTCAGAGATGTAGGCGTCATTGGCGTAGGGCTTCTGGTCTCTATCCTGGCGCTGACTCAGACCGGAATTTTTATCCCGCTGGTGCTCACGGCGGTCTATGCCTTCCTCAGCATCCGCTTTGACGGAACCAGCATTCTGGATTTCATTCGCTATGCGATTGCCTTCCTGATCACCAAACAGCAATTCTATGAATGGAGAATGTGATATGTTCCATGCCGACACGACCTTTGAAAACGAGGAGATCATCGGCTTGCCGGAAGTTGAGGAGCGAGATCTGTCCGCCTCCCTGACGCTCCGGTGGAGCCGGAAGCGCAAGCGGTGGGAGTGCCGCAACGCCTTCTTCTGGCAGGATGCCAAGAACAAGTGGAGCTGCCGCAGCCAGGACGGCAGATATTATTACGGCTTCCGCAGCCTGCGTGCCCTGCTGAAAAGCTATGTGGGCGGCCTTCTGTGCGAGAAGTCCCTCTGCTACAGCGCCAAGAACGCCAGAGCAAAATACTGGTTCAGCCAGAATCCCAGGCGGGTGACCTGCTGTGTCACCATGCGCTGTACCGGCTTTTTCCCGCCCAGCTTTCCCCAAGGAGGAATGAAGCTATGAACAGAAAGAAAAAAGAGAATGCCGCCCAATCCACCCGGCAACTCATGGGGATCGACGGCATCAAGGACTATTGCATCGCCACCCGCATGGGCGACCTGGTCTTTTTCATCATCAAGCCCGCCAACATCAGCGTCCTGTCCGATTCCAGTATCAGCGCCAGGATCTACGCCC
>CAMGCA010000209.1 GCA_946011705.1 uncultured Clostridia bacterium
GGTGTGGCTTTTGTTGCTGCGTTGGTTTCTTAGGGTTTGGATGTTTAGCGGAAGGAGCCTGAATCAAATGGAACAGCGCAGCGCACAGGGCGCTGACCCAAACCTTCGGCTTCTTCCATTTAGCCATATTCCTTACGCGACCTTTCGTATCTCCCTCCCCGAAGGCAAGGGGCATCCCGGACACGATGCGTTTGTGGGTCGCCAGCCGCAGGAGCGCCTGAGAATAGTCCGCCCGGATGTGCTCCCCCAGCCGCTTGATGACCGCTTCATCGCAGCTCATTTCCATGTCCTTCCCCGCAAGGCAAAACGCCAGCCATACCAGCGGATTGCACCAGTGGATGCACAGGGCGGCGTAGCCCCGCGGCTTCCAGAGGGGGGCGCCCCGGCGGATATGGTGCCGCTCGTGGGCAACGATGAACCGGCGTTCAAGCATAGGGGTGCTGGAGGGCAGATAGATTCTGGGTCGGAATACACCCATAACGAAGGGGGAGGAAATGCGGTCAGCGAGATAGATTTCCCCCTGTAGCGGCGCCGCTTCCGCCAGCCTGCGCCGCAGAATCCCATACTGGGCAATGCTGTAAGCCACCATGACGGATGCCCCTGCCGCCCATATGTACGCGGCGATCTGCATGGGAGAGGTCTCCGGCTGCTCCGCTGGCTGGGCTGGGGCAACTTGCTGCCGGATAGGCGCGGGGGTGTTCTCCCGGACCGCCCGGGCAACGCTCTGATAGGAGACTGCGCTGATGCCGGGAGTGGTAGTCACCGGGATGGGCTTTAGCACGGACAGCCCGGCGGTGATGGACAGCGGGCACAGCAGTCGGAACAGCACCACCGCCCACAGGGCGTAGGAATAGATTTTCGGCGCCCGTTTCAGAAACAGCCGGGCCAGCAGCACCACGGCAATGACGATGCTGCCGGTGATACTCATGTTGAGAATTTTCGCGAAAACAGCCTGCATACCCTCACCCCCGCATGGAATCGATGATGCTTTGCAGCTCGTCGATTTCCGCGTCGGACAGCTTCTTCCGGCTGCCAAAGGCCGCGAGGAAGGCAGGCAGGGAGCCTTGGAAGGTGTCCTCCACGAACTGCTCGCTTCTGCGGGCATAGAATTCCTCCCGGCTGATTAGAGACGTTACCGTTCCGTCCTGATTCTGGAACAGTCCTCGGTCACACAGCCGCTTTAATATGGTGTAAGTCGTCGTCCGCTTCCAATTCAGCCGCTCCTCTGCCAGCTGCGCCAACCGGCGGGAGGATAGCGGTTCATTTTTCCAAATGATATCGGCGAAAATGGACTCCACTTCCCCCAGCTTGTATTCTGCCATAATGGATTCCTCCTTTTTCTACTCTTAGTAGACAGCTATATTCTACTGCAAGTAGACCGATTTGTCAATCTTTTTTTCGAATGAAACAAAACTGAATGGGCCTTGAATCGCAAAAGAAGTCAAAGCATGGGTCAGCAGATCGCCGAACCGGTCATGCTTATTTGCATAATTAAGGCTTGAAATTCACAGGATGGATATTGTATACTAAGCGAAGCATCCGTCTGCCGCAGCGGCAAAGATGCAATTGTGCCTGAGAGGTCCGCAATCGAATTGAACGGCTGAATATGCAGAAAAGGATTTCCTGTCAGCATCGATTTGGAACGTGCCCCCGCTTAGGAATTCAAAGAAACAGGAAGAAGCAACATAGGCAGAAAACCGCGAAAGCTGTTTTTGCCGAACACACTGATATTACACCATGAACAGAGGAACCATCGCCATACGAAACAGCACCGTCAGTTTGCTCACCCAGATTCTGACCATCGTGCTGCAATTTGCCACCCGCAGTGTTTTTATCCGCTATCTGGGTGTGGAGCTGCTGGGACTGAGCAGTACCTTTGCCTCTCTGCTCAGCACCCTGTCGCTGGCTGAACTGGGCTTTCAGTCCGCCGTCGTTTTCAATCTCTACGCCCCTCTGGCGGCCCACGATGAGGATGCAATCAGCAAAATCGTCAGCATCTACCGGGTAATCTATCAATTCATCGGCATTCTTTTCATCATCGCTTCCGTGTGCTGCCTGCCTCTGCTGAAATATGTCATCAAAGGGATTGCGGTTACCAATCTTGTTCGGTGCGTTTTCCTGATTCAGGCCGCCAACACCGCCTGCTCCTATTTTCTTTCCTATAAGCGCAGCGTGCTCTATGCTGATCAGCAGGAGTATTTGTCCAATCTGACGGACGCCGCGGTCAATATCGCCGCCAATGTGATCCAGATCGTTCTCACCGTCTGGCTGCGCAGCTATGTGGTTTATCTGCTGGTGCGGCTGGCACAGACCATTGCGGGCAATCTGATTGTTCATCGCCTTTGCGATAAAAAATACCCCTACCTGCGCCGGGTGCCTGTGGACCGTCAAATCTTGACGCGCATTGTCCATCAGGTAAAGGACATTTTTTTCGGAAAGCTGGCAGGATATGTCTACTCTTCCACCGACAGTCTGGTCATCTCCGCTTTTGTGGGCACCGTCCAGGTGGGTTTTCTGAACAACTATGTGATGATCGCGGGCAGTATCAAAACCATCGCCAACAGCATCACCGGTCCCATTACTCCCATCATCGGCAATCTCCTTGCCGACACGCAGAAGACGCAGTCCCAACGCTCCGTATTTGACAGCTATACTTTCGTACGGTTTCTTCTGGCAGGCCTGACAGCCGCGCCGATTATCGTTCTGTCGGACTGCTTTATCGAAATGTGGATCGGCGCGGAATACCTGATGAGCCGCTCTGTGGTGATTCTGCTGGCTGCTGATTTGTACATCCACATCGTCCACTCCTCCTGCTGCGACTATATCACCGGCAGTGGGCTGTTTGCCTTTGATAGAAGAGTGTCGATGGCCGGCGCGGGCATCAATCTCGTCACCTCGGTACTTCTGGTCAACCGGCTGGGTATTTCCGGCGTTCTCATTGGAACTGTCATCAGTCAGCTTGTTTTTTGGATATGCCGAAGCTATGGCGTGTTCCGTTATTGCTTCCACGGGGGTTGGAGCGCTTATCTGCTCTATTGGGGAAAACACCTGTATTATCTGGCTGTATTCTTCGCCGTATGCACCGTCCAAAGTGCCATTTTTTCCATATTGCCTATCGAAATCTCCCTGATACGTTTTGTCGTCGGAGGCGTACTGTGCGAGGTTTTGTTCCTGATCTCCGCACTGCTCCTGTGCGGATGGATGCCTGAGGAACGGAGTATTCTGTCCTTTGCCGCAAGGTTCCTACGCAAGCGTGGAGCCTGACGCGGCAGCAAATCGATTGGAATAAGCAGACGATGAAATCGCGCCATGGAGAAAGAAGGGTCCATCAATGAAAGATCAAAATGACCTTTGGCTGGAAAGCGTCTACAGCGACGGAACTGCCGCCTTTGTATGCCCGCCCTGCCCAAAGCTGTTTGAAACCGTTACCATCCGGCTGCGCTTTTATTGGAACGCGCCGGTGAAGCACGTTTTTCTTCGCACCATCCCCAATGGTGTGGAAAAATTGATCCCGATGGTTCGCAAAAAAGAAGAAAAGGGACTTGTCTACTACGAAGCCCCACTGCAGATGACGGAAAACCGGATGCAGTATCAGTTCTATCTGGTCTGCGAGGATGTGGTTTATTTCTATACCCAGAAGGAGATCACTACCTACGTTCCGGACCACACCTACGACTTTGTGCTGCTGGCAGATTACGTCCAGCCCGAGTGGGTCAAGGACGCGGTATTTTATCAGATTTTCCCGGAGCGCTTCTGCAACGGCGATTCATCGAACGATGTTCAGTCCGGCGAATACGCTCAGGATGGACACCCTTCCATTCATATGGAGCACTGGGAGGATACGCCTGTGCCCTATGAGAAGGGCTACTGCATGGACTTTTTCGGAGGGGATTTGCAGGGCATCCGTCAGAAGATTCCCTACCTGAAAGAGTTGGGCGTGACAGCGCTGTACCTAAACCCGATTTTTATTGCCCCTTCCGTACACAAGTACGACTGTCTGGATTACTTCCATGTGGATCCCCATCTGGGTGGAGATCAGGCCCTGGCGGAACTGAGCCAGGCCCTTCATGAAAACGGAATGAAGCTGATTCTGGATATCTCCATCAACCACACGGGCATTGCACACAAGTGGTTCAACCGGGATGGGGAATTCTTTGACAAGTCTGTGGGCGCCTACAATAATCCAGATTCCCCGGAACGGGCGTATTATTTCCTAAATCCCGACAACACCTATCACAAATGGCTGGGGGTAGATACCCTGCCCACCCTCAACTATACCTCCGAGGAACTGCGGGATGTGATTTATCGCGGGGAGGAAT
>CAMGCA010000210.1 GCA_946011705.1 uncultured Clostridia bacterium
ACTACAAGCAGGCCTATCTCTACGCCTGCAAGCAAAAAAAGTAATGGGAGCGGAGGATTCTTCCTTCGTTCCCGTTTTTTCTTGGGCCAAAGCTGGCATATTAGTATCATGTACACGGGAAAGCCGTTCCCTGCTCTCCCGCTCTCGCATCACACCGCTGCGCTTTGCGGCGATACACTTGACAGACAATGTAACACCCATCCGTCGTCACGGCTGCATTGGTGCTGCCTTGCTGTCCGAGGATAGTATATGCCGGAAAACGCGCGGACATACGGAGGTAAATAATGGAACAATTTGTGACGCTGCTGATTCCCGCTCTGCTGGCGCTGATTGCCGTGCGGCTTCTGCTGCTGCCCATGAGGTTCGTTTTCAAGCTGCTGATTCACTCCGCCTGCGGCTTTCTCTGCCTGTGGCTGCTGAACAGCATCGCGGGGTTTACGGGAATTTTCTTCCCCATCAACGCCGCGACGGTGCTCACCGCCGGAATTCTGGGCCTGCCGGGGGTCGGAATCTTAGCCCTGCTGGCGATATTGCCGTAGAGGGCGGCGTCCCCTACGATATTATTTGTCCAGATGGACATTCAAGTGAGGATAGGTCATTTCAATGCCCTGCTGGTCGAACACTTCCTTGATACGCTGCATCACCAGGAAATACACATCCCAGTAGTATTCCGGCTTCACCCAGACCCGCAGGTTATAGTTGATGGCGCTGTCGCCATAGCCGGTAATCACCGCGGCGGGAGCCGGCTCCAAAAGCGCATTGTCCACAGTACCCGCCTGCACCAGAGCGTCCAGCACCTTCTGGGTGGGGGCGTCGTAGGAGGCGGACACGTCGATTTCCACCCGGCGGCTGTCGGCGCTGGTGTAGTTGACGATCTGGGCCGCCACCACCGCGCTGTTGGGAATGGACACCACCCGATTATCCGGCATTGCCAGCACCGTATAGGTCATGTTGATCTCCCGGACGGTGCCGCCCTGCCCGGCGATCTCCACATAGTCGCCGGAGTGGAAGGGATGGGTGTAGAGAATGGTGAAGCCGCCGATGATATTCGACACCATGTTTTGCAGGGACAGGGAAAGGGCCAGAGTCAGCACACTGGCCAGTGCCACAATACTGGATACATCAATACCCAGGGTGGAGGCGGCGATCAGGAACAGCAGAATGTACATGGCCGCCTTGGCAAGGGACAAAATCAGGCTGTGGGCGGCTTTTTCCAGCCGGGATTTGCTCAGGGACGCTTCGATGAGCCGCATGAGCACCCGGATGATCAGCACGCCGATGACCAGAATTACTACGGCGGCGGAAAGCTTCTTAAACAGGCCACTTTTCAGAAATTGGAATAAAATGTCAAGCATAGGGGGTCCTCCTTTTATGCCTTCCCATTACGGAAATGCTGTTGTTTTACGCGTGGGCACCGTCTATCACTGTCATTGCGAGGAGCGCAGCGACGTGGCAATCCGTCCCCCTCTGCGTATAAGAAAAACGGATTGCCACGCCAGCGTGCGCGCTGGCTCGCAATGACATTCCTTTTAGTAACCCTTTTTTCTTTATTATACCGCAATTTTTCCAAATTGCAACCGAAGCCCCCGGAACGTTTTCCGTTCCGGGGGCATACCTATCAGATTCCGGGGAAAATCAGCGTGACCTTGAACAGGTCGCCGTCCACCAGCAGCTGGAGTTCCCCTTTTTGCAGCTCCATCAGGCTCTTGGCGATGTTCAGCCCCAGGCCGCTGCCCTCGGTGTTCCGGGAATCGTCTCCACGGACGAACCGCTCCATCAGCTCGTCGGCGTCCACATTCAGCTCCTCCCGGGAGATATTCTTCACCGACAGGATCACCTTGCCGCCCATCTTCGACAGGTCGATATACAGCCGGGTTCCGGGCATGGCGTACTTCACCGCGTTGCCCAAAAGGTTACTCAGCACCCGCCAGACCAGCCGGCCGTCCGCCATCATGGGAAGGCTTTCGTCATCGTGCCGGAATACGGGGATCAGCATGGCCCGGTCCAGCTTGTCGGCAAACTCGCCCAGGGCCTGATTCACGGCCTCCACCGCGTCCACCTTCGTAATGTCCACGCTCATGTTGCCGGTGCTGGCCTTGCTCATGTCCATCAGGTCGTCAATGAGCTTTTTCAGCCGCTGGGACTGGCGATCCAGCACCGCAAGGTATTCCTTCCGCTCCTCCTCTGTCTGTGCCTTTTGCAGCAGGTCAACATAGTTGATGATGGAGGTCAGGGGCGTCTTAATGTCGTGGGACACGTTGGTAATCAGCTCCGTCTTCATCCGCTCGGATTTGAGCCTTCTCTGGGCAGCGTCCATGGTGACCCCTGCCAGATTGTTAAGGCTCTGGGCGAACTGGGAGAAGGCGCCAACCATGTGCTTATCGTCCACCTTGATGTCCAGATCGCCCTTGCTCATGCGGGAAGCGCTGTCCATGAGCTTTCCGAAGCAGTAAGCGCCGTAGCAGATGAGCAGTATCCAAATCGCAATCGCCCACAGGGTACTGTTAAAGCCAAGAACCAGCAAAATGCACACTACTCCGGCCAGCAGCCACTGCCACACCAGCGGCAGGTAGGAAATGAAGCGGTTCACCCGTTTTTCCAGCCAGCCGGCGCAGCCGCAGACAATCCGCCACAGCTTTTTCACCGCACGAATCATCCAGGGCAGCGTTCTGGTGCTGAGAATGCTCTCCAGCCATACGGCAAACCGCACGCACAGCCGCAGGCACCAGCCGCACACCGTATTGCGCCACCAGAAGCCGCCGGGGGTCTTGAGCTGGGCCGCAAAGGCGAAGCAGAAGCCAACGAACACAAGGCATCCCACATAGCACAGCGCGATGCCGATACAGCAGGCGGTGAGCACATCGCTGGACATGAGATATTGCATCAGGGCCACGCCGCCGGCGATGCACAGCGCGATCAGACCGCCGCCGCCCACCAGATACACATCCAGCGGGATGCGGTTCAGTCCACCGGCCCTTACCTCGGAGACACCGGGCTTCCGGCCCGCTGCGCTGCACAGGTACACCGCCGTGGCAGCCAGCCCTAACAGGCACAGGCCCACCATGGGCAGCAAGTACTGGCGATACTGCCGGACGATCTTCACCAGATTCCACGCGGCGGCATCCCGGTCGTTGTCGCCGATGTACAGTGTCACTGTCATCTCCGGCATGGTGACGTAGACATACTTTGCTTCCACTTCCTCGCCGGTTGTGCTGTCATAGTAAGCAATTCCGTTGATCTGGTAGCTGCTCAAGGGCTTGTCGCCCACCATGACAGGCTCCGTGACCGGGATATCCGGTACCGTCTCCACGGGAACCGTAGTGGGAGGAACGGTTTCCGGCACCGTCTCCGGGGCGGCGGTTTCCTCGGTAACGCTTACTACGGTCTCTTCCACGTTCTCGGAGGGTTCCCCTTCCTCGGGGACGGCGGATGCGTTGGAGGGCTCGCCGGTTTCTTCCGCATAGGTTGCTTCCTGCGCTTCCGTCTCCACGGGATTGCCGTTTTCATCGGTGGGGACAGGCTCGGGTTCGGTTTCCACGACGGTGGTCTCGGGAATGGTTTCCAACCTGGTCTCCGGAATAGTCTCCTCCGGCTCGGGAATATTGCCGGTGAAAACCAAATAACCGCTTTCATCGGTGGTCAGACGGCCAACAGGGTTCGTATCGGAAATTTCATAGATGATAGCCCCGTCCGCATCGATACAGCAAAAATAAAGCGGCTGGTCATTGTCAATCGTGGGGCTGTCTTCAAAGCCCCGGAACACCACACGCCCGGATTCATCCTTGAAGATGAATCCGATGCTGATGTCACTGCTGTAATTGGAACAGTCAGCGGTATCCCCAATGCTGATTCCGTACACGCTGCTGCCCATGGGCTGGATGGCATCGTAAAGGTATTCTTCACCGACTTCTACTGTCCGGGGAATCTGCGTTTCCTCCGTCTCTGCTCCGGACTGGGTATCCACCAGATACAGATAGTTCCCGCTGACGGGGAACTGGTAGCTCAGCCAACCCTGATTTTCCGCCGCGTCCATGTTATAAGAGCTGAGAACCTTGCCCTCGGCATCGGTGACGGTATAGGCGTTGTTGGGGTAATTACGGATAAACCAGTCCGTGTCGCCATAGTATTCCCGGAACAGATCCTCCGGGCAGCCGCCCAGAATTTTACTGGAATAGGACATGGCTACCTGAGAAGCGTAATTTCGCGCGTTGTCCCGTTCCAGGCCGCTGCGGTACGCGTCCCCAGTCGTGGGGGCCCGCTCCATCTCC
>CAMGCA010000211.1 GCA_946011705.1 uncultured Clostridia bacterium
TAAACTCCCGCAGGCCAGCTGGAAGGCCGCCAGGGGCCGCTTTTGGCCGAAATCCCGAAAAGGCCCTGGCGGGGGGGATTTTCCCTCCTTTAGGAGGGGCCAGCATCGCGTTTGTCTGGTCACCGGCGCAGCCGGCGCCCTGCCAAACGCCGGGGCAAAGCCCCGCACCCCATTTTCGGGCAGAAGCCCATACCCACTTTTTATCTACGATTGGAGAAAACAGTATGAAAAAGGATATTAAATTCAGCACTCGCATGACATCTGAAAACCGCACGAAAATCAAAGCACTGGCAGCATAATGCGGAATGTCCATGAGCGACTATGTTACTGCCTGCTGCCTCGGCAAACAGATCATCGTCATCGATGAGCAAAAGGAACTGCTCCGGCAGCTCAAGGGCATCGGCAGCAACCTCAATCGTCTGACCGTCTTGGCCAACATGGGCAAGGTGCAGATCATCAGTCTGGACAATGCCGCCCGGGAACTGGCCGAGGTCAATGCTGCTCTGCGCACACTGGCGGAAGGGCGGTGAGCGTTATCGCGGTCGTACATTTTGTGAACTACAAAAAGGGAACACAATCCCGCGGTGCGATGGGCGGCGTGATATTCTACGTCATGCAGGAAAAGAAAACCTTATGGGAGGGCGAGCAACTCATAAGCGGTATCAACTGCCAGCCGCAAACAGCCTACGATGAATTTCTCAACACGAAAGCACTCTACCACAAGGGCAACGGTGTGATGTTCTACCACATGGTACAGAGCTTTCCAAAAGGAGAGACGGTCGATCCTGTGATCGCGCACGAAGCGGCGAGGCGGCTCTCAGAATACTTTGAGGGTTGCGAAGTCCTCATCTGTACCCATGTTGACCGTGAGCATATCCATTCCCACTGCATCATCAACTCGGTCAACTTTGAAACCGGTAAAAAGCTGCACATGGCAAAAGAGCAGGTGCAGGAGTTGAAGCAGCGCAACGATGTCATCTGCCAGGAGCTTGGACTGCCAGTGTTCAAACCCAGTGTCCACCGCCATGCCCGCGGCATGGGCGGCGCTGAATATCACACCGCGCTCAAGGGACAGAGCTGGAAGCTACGGCTGGCAAACACGGTGGATGAGTGTATGCGATACGCTGGTAGCCGCACGGAATTCATTTCTCTGATGGAGTCCGAGGGCTATGCTGTCCGCTGGGAGAGCAGCCGCAAGAGCATTACCTATACCACGCCGGACGGCATGAAGTGCCGCGACAACAAGCTGCACGAGGATAAGTATCTTAAGGAGGTCATGGAATATGAGTTCAGAATACGAGCAAAACTCACCAAGCGTCGAGCGGACGAAAACGCTGAAAGAATTAAAGCAGATGAATCAGCCCAACAGCACAGAGCCGAATCCCATAACGCAGCCAGTGACGCCTATCGTAATTCAGTGCCCACTGCCAGAAGCACTGACGAGTTTGACACGGCAGATGAAAGAAGTCTACTGGGAGCTGGAGGAGATCAGGAAAGTGCTTCCCGGACTGAAAAGCTACATCGATCTGCCAACGGTGCAGAACTCACTGCCGGAATCACAGAAATCATTGGCGCAGATCAACCGGCTGCTGGAACAGGCTGGGAAGAAGAACGCGAAGCGTACCTGCAAATGGTTGGACTGGCTCCCAGACTTCTACTTCCTTACGCCGGTCAAATGGATCGCACTGATACTGGTTTTGATCGCGGCGGTGTTGGCAGTGTGGTACGGCGCGGCGACGGTACTCAGCAATGTGCGAAGCCTACTCTTTTGACAGCTGCTCTTCGCACTGGACTGTGCGGTCTTGAGCTGCTGGAGGAAATGGCGGACGATGACAGTGGGGATACCGAAGAAAAGCGTCGGCGCATTCAGGCAAAGCAGGAAGCTGAAAATGTTGGTGTGGTGCTCGGCGCCCTCGCAGGTACCGCCATTGTGTTAACACACAAGGCACAGGAGAATACAGAGCAGAAGAACGAAGAACAGCAGCAAACGATGGGAGGTCTTTAAGGTGTTTTTATACGAAGGCGATTGCTTGAAAAATGTTACCGTTATCCACGGCGTCAGATATGTGACCGTCAGTCACTACGGCGGAGATGTAGAGATCCGAAACAAGATGGCCGAACTCATAAAAAGAGACTTTCGTTCGTCTGAACTGGACAAACTTACGAATGAAACTTCAGTGGGTTTGGATATGGCTATTCCTGACCGTCGTGGGTATTGTGTGTCTGAACCATATGAGAAGGAGGACACTTGATGGAACAGGAAAACGGAGCAATCTATTGCCGATTGAGTCAGGACGATGGCAGCGCCGGGGAATCCGGTAGCATCCAAACACAGAAAACGCTGCTGACGCAGTACTGCAAAGAGCATAACATCCGCATTGCCGACTACTATTGCGATGACGGATGGAGCGGGACAAACTTCGAACGCCCGGAATTTAAGCGCATGATCGATGACATCGAGAACGGGAAAATCAACACGGTCATCGTAAAAGACCTGTCCCGCTTTGGCCGTGAGTATGCGCAGATGGGACTGTACATTGAACACTACTTCGAGGAAAAGGGAATCCGCTTCATTGCGGTGGCGGAGGGTGTTGATTCCAAGAATGGCCTGGATAATCTGATGCTGCCGATGACCAATTTCATAAACTCCCTCTACGCGCGCCACGCATCCACCAAGAACAAAGCAGCACATCGGGCGCGAGCCGGAAGCGGGATGTTTATCGGAATCCGCGCGCCCTTTGGCTATCTCAGAGATCCCAATGATCGGCATCACCTGATCGTCGATCCGGAAGCCGCCGAAGTGGTGAAAAGTATTTTCCAAATGTTCGCTGACGGTATTGGGTACGTGCGCATGACGAAGATCCTGCGGGAGCGAAAAATCCTCAATCCCCAGGCGTACTTCAATCAGAACAATCCTGACTACTATAAAAACAGTGATTACTGGCGAAAACCCTTTGACTGGCATGCTACCTCCGTGCGGATGATTCTGGACAACCCCGTGTATCTCGGCAAGGTGGTGTTCGGTCGAACCAAAACCAAAGGCTTCTTCGATAAGCACCGCATTGCTGCAGACGAGTCGGAGTGGGTGGTTGCGGAGCATACCCATGAGGCTATCATCACACAGGAACTGTGGGACACCGTGCATCAGATGATGAAAGCACGGCGCAGGGAAAACGGAACCGGCGAGATTCAGCCCTTTGCGGGACTGGTGAAGTGCGCTGACTGCGGCTCATCGCTGAACGTCAGCTACGACAAGAGAAAGGGACGGTACACCGGCTTCTCTTGCAGGGTATACAAAAACTACGGCAAAGAACGCTCTACCACCCACGCCATCGGTTGGGTGACATTGAACCGCCTGGTACTGGAGGACATTCGACGCAATGCGCTGGAAGCCCGCCGCCATGTGCAGGACTACATGGACATGTTGATGGCAGTCAAAGAAGAACGACAGAAAGCGGATGTTGAGCGTTGCCGCCGCGAACTGAAGAAGGTGGATAAACGCTTGGATGAGCTGACAAAAATTCTCAACAAACTCTATGAAGACGTGGCGCTGGAGAAAATCAGTGAGGAACGGTATCAGGCAATGGCACCCAGGTACGAGCGGGAACAGATCGAGCTGCGTAGCAGGCGGGAAGAATTGGCGGCGGAGATTGCCAAGAACGATGAGGTCTACAACAACATCCAACAATTCATCCCTCTGATTTGGAAGTACACGAACATTCAGGAATTAACGCCGTATATTCTTAACGAGCTGATTGAGAAGATCGTGGTGCATGAAAAAGTAGTCGGTCCGGACGGCATCAAAACGCAGCAGGTGGATATCTACTATAAATTTATCGGACTGATCAGCAGGAAAGCCGAGGGCGGCTGCGAAGGTGAGGTCATTAAGGCTGAGCCGACACAGCGGGAGGTCCAGACGGCGAAAGAGAAATGCAGCAGGGAGGACTCGGAATGAGTCCTCCCTGCCTTTTGCGGTTGCACCAAAAGACGAGATTTGATACAATTCAAATAACATAGAAACCACGTGACAGCATAGAAAGGATGGGTGTTATGCAGGAGATCAGATGTCCCAACTGCGGGGAGGTATTTCAAGTCGATGAGACCGGCTATGCGCAGATCGCTCAACAGGTGCGGGATGAGGAATTCAAGAAGGAGCTTGCGCGCCGCGAGCAGGAACTTGCAGAAAAGCAGGAGGACAAGCTGAAATTTGCCCAAATGCAGCAGGAAAAAGAGTACGGTGAAACGCTTTCTCAAAA
>CAMGCA010000212.1 GCA_946011705.1 uncultured Clostridia bacterium
CTTCCAGATACGCGTCATTATAGTAGATGTACAGTCCATAATAGGATTCCGCGTTCGCTTCCACAGAGATTCTTCCCCGGGAATTTGTTACGGCATTCCAAGCCTCAATCCATTCCTCCTGATTGGGCGGGCAAACATAGCCCATGCCGTCGATATTCACGGCGCTTGTGGGGTGCATCATCACGGTCAGTTTTCCTTGGGGTGCAGACTGGCTCAGGGTCAGATCTGCCAGATAGGCCGAACCATTGCCGCCCTTTGTCATCGCCCAGTCCCACAGCATATCCACCATTTGCTCGCCGGTATACTCACATGTAATGCGCGCAAGGCAATCCCCGTTAATATTGAAGCAACACAATGCATTGGAATCATGACGAATTACCAGCATCCGTCCATCTTCATAATACAGCTTGATGGCACGGCGAAGGGTTCCCGGGCCGGTTACATCGGGAATGTTGTACTCAATTTTCCAGCTGTCCGTACTAGCGGCAAGTTCCTCAAGGCTCATGGATTTCTCAGGAGCACTGCGGTTGATGGTGGTGTCATCCTTCCATTCCACCCGCACCGGGTTGAGATAATCGAGGAATTCAGGCGGCACCCCGGCAGTTTCCCCTAGAGTTTCTTCTGGGACAATAGCTTCAGCAGATTTTTCCTGGAAGGACGCCCAAATCAGAATGACGCATTCCTGATTTTGAAGCCTGTCTCGGCATTCCCCATAGTCCTCATTGTCAAAATTAAAAAGGAAAAAGCCATCCCCGCCACAATCAAAAATCGCAGCACCCAACAGAATTTCCTTATCTTGTGTAAGCTGAATATCTTTGGAACCGTACCACGAATAGCATTCCAACAAATAGGTCTCCTCCGGCAGAGGAATGGTTTTATTCAAAGATGCGTCACTTGGCTTTGTATCAATTTGAACCTGGTAACCTGTAAGCGAATCTCCGTCCATCTCCTTGGACATGGAAAGGTGGATTTCCTTCACCGTTTCCGGAATCACGAGCGGTGTGCTTTCCACACAGACACCGTTCTGCCACAGCTCTGCATAAACCGTTGCTGTACTGATTGTATTGCCCATATTGATTTTGAAATCGGCTGTTTGCGGCTTTGTCGGCTTCGTTTTCTGGCCTTTGACGATCAGATAATCCTCATTTCTTTCGGGATTTGTCAAAAATCCCACCGCAACCGCCAGACAGGCAATCACAGCAATCAGAATCACCCAGAAGGATGGTTTCCTGTAGTTCAGGATTCCCTTGATTCTCTGCTTCACTCCCACCTCGCCAAAGGCCAGGGGGCAGGCAGTGATGAATTTCCGAGGCAGGGAGCAGGAAAGGAGCACTTCGGAATATGCCTGCTTTTGGGAAGCGGTCATGTTCTGAATTACCTTTTCATCACAGGCAAGCTCAATATCCCGGCACAGCAGACCATAGGCAATCCAGACCAGCGGGTTGAACCAATGGATGCTGAGCAGGAGAAACCCAAGGGGCTTCCACCAGTGATCCAGCCGTGCAATGTGGGCACGCTCATGGGCGATCACACTGTCCATTTGCTCCCGCGATAAATCCGAAGGAAGGAAAATGCGTGGGCGGAGCATCCCCAGAATAAAGGGCGTGGGGATTCTGTCACAGAGGTAGATATTGCGCCGCAAACGGACGCTTTCCCGGGTACGCCTGCGAATGCGAAAATAGCTGACGGCTGCGTATAGGAGCATGGCAGCCATACCCACCGCCCAAATGCCCATGGCTGTGGGCAGATAGAAGTTGGGGGTGTGGTATTCAACCATGGGGCCATCAGGAGAAGAAATGGTACTTCCCACAAGCGGAATTTCCCCCATTGGCTTTTCCGTTTTTTCATTGTACTGAATGTATTCAATCTGACCATTGTCTGGGTGATACGTTCCCTCATGATTAAATACAGCCAGGCTGGAGGAAATTGTGATGGGACAGATTAGCCGCAGGGCGACCAATGCCCAGAGAATGCAAATATACTTTTTTGGCACCTTCCGCAAAAGAAAGCGCAGACCAATCACCGCCGCAATCAGGATTCCGGAAGCTGTGCTCATATTTAGGAGCTTTACGAAAGCAGAATACATGGCTTACTCCCTCCCCATTTGCTGAATCATTCGCTGGATTTCCTCAATCTCTGAATCGGTGAGCTGTCTCCGCTTTGTAAAAGCTGCCATAAAAGCAGGGAGCGATCCGCCAAAGGTATCCTCCACGAACCTCTCGCTCTGGGCGGAAGTATATTCCTCCTTGGTCATCCGGGAGCTTACCATTCCGCCTTCATTGCGGAAAAGCCCCTTGTCACAAAGCCGCTTCAATACGGTGTAGGTCGTAGATTTTTTCCAGTCCAGCTCTTTTTCACAGAGAGCTACCAGCTCCCGGGAAGAAAGCGGTTCATGGCTCCAGATAATATCCGCGAATCTGGATTCCACAACGCCAAGTCTGAGGTCATCCATTTTGATTGCTCCTTTGGTTTACGTTTTGTAGACTTCCTATAGTCTACATCCTTTAGACCAAGTTGTCAATGGCTTATTTACCTTCTCGCTGTAAATTAAGAAAATCATAAAGGAAACTCTCACAAAAACAAAAGAGAAAGTGAATATAGCGCAAAGTAATGAATGAATCGGAAATAGTAATATTTTGGTAATCCCGCCGAGCAAATACTATGGTATACTTACATCAGAAAACAACATATATCTTTCGGAGGCGTGGCATATGGAAAATCGAATCCTTATCATCGAGGATGACGCGGCAATCGCCCAGACGCTGAAATTGAACCTGGAATGCGCAGGCTATGTGGTTACATCTTTTGATAATGGGCTTTCTGCCTGGAATGCGCTGGAGCAGGAACACAACTATGATCTGGCGCTGCTGGACATGATGCTGCCGGGGGTGGACGGCTTTACGCTGCTGCCAAAGCTGAAGGAATGCGGAATTCCGGTAATCTGCCTCACCGCCATGGGAGATACCCAGCACGAGGTGCAGGGTTTGCGGGGCGGTGCAGAGGATTACATCGCAAAACCCTTTGATATGCTGGCACTGCTGGTTCGCATGGAGAAAACCTTGCAGCGCAACGGGCGGCTGAATCAGGTCTACCATTTCCGGGACTTGACGCTGGATACCGCAAATCGGAAGTTGACGAGAAACGGATCAGAAATTCCCTTGCCTCCGCTGGAATTCGATGTATTAGCTATTCTGATGAAAAATAAAAACCGTACAGTGTCCAGAGATCGCATCTTAAACGAAATCTGGGGGCAGGACTACTTTGGAGATATCCGCACGGTGGATGTTCGGATTGCGAACCTTCGGAAAAAGCTGGAGCTGTCTGAGGAAATCCGAACCATCTCAAAAGCCGGTTACCGGCTGGAGGAACGATGAAACTGAAAACAAAACTAACCTCTATATGTGCGGTTCTGCTGTTCCTTGTGGCGATAGCACTGTCCGGTGCTATGCTCTGGCAGGTACGGGAGCAGTCCTATAAAACCCTGACCCAGCGTTCCGAGGAAAAACTGGCAGGACTGGTAAATGCTTTCGGAGAAGCTGTTGTCCGTGATTATCCCACGGCAGGAACGCCCAGTTCCCAAAAAGCAGTTTTGCAATATTGCTTCCGGAATTGCGGTGTGGACGGGAGTGTCCTTGCCGCGATGGGAGAGCTTCTGTCCGCGCCAACCCAGATCGATCCCAGAACCTATCTGGATGTACATCTGACGGATGGCGTTCAGACCGCCCGATGCAGCGCCGGAGGAAAGGACTACCTGATCGTGGGGCGCGCTGTGGAATTGAGACAAGTTGAATGCCAGGTGTATCTGGTGTCGGATGCCTCTTATATCCGTGGGGAGCTGGGAGAGCTTCTCGTCCGTTTTATTTTATTGGCACTGTGTATCTGCGTTTTGGGACTTATCGGGGTGCGATGGCTGATTCACCGGACACTGGCTCCGCTGTCACAGTTGCAGGAATCTGCGGAGCATATCGCTGATGGGAACTACGCGGAGCGGGTACGGGTTTCTTCCAAAGATGAAGTAGGGCTTCTTGCCGAAGACTTTAATCACATGGCAGCAGCTGTGGAAAGCCATGTTGCGTATCTGACAGAGCAAAACATCCGGCAGCAGCTCTTTATTGGAGGCGTAACCCATGAGTTAAAGACGCCGCTGACATCCCTGCTTCTGAATGTGGATACGCTGCGCACCGTATACCTGCCGGAAGAAAAGCAGCAGGCACTGCTGGAATCCATGGATGGACAGTTGCATTGGCTGGAGC
>CAMGCA010000213.1 GCA_946011705.1 uncultured Clostridia bacterium
AGTCCCTCCCCGGAAAACCGGGAAGGGACTCTTTGTAAGGAAGGAATTCGTGTCTGTCAATACACGAGAATTAGCTGAACAGCTTGATCAGCGCGGAGACGGTCATGATCAGCACGAAAACGTAGCTGATGGTCATGCAGATCCGCAGAGCTGTGGGGGTCTTGTAGCCCTCGTTCACATCCTTGCGCCAGATGAGCAGAGTGATGAACAGACCCGCAACGGGGGTGGACACGGAGGTGCCCAGATTTGCCAGGAAGATCAGCTGGGTGGGAGAGCCGCCGTAGCTGTAACAGACAACAGCGCCGAAGGCCAGGCACAGAATGCAGCCGATACGGACGAACTTGGACTCCAGGCTGATGTCCCGGTTGAAGCCCGCGCCCAGCAGCACCATACCGCGCTGGGTGTTGCCCAGCAAGGACGAGAAGCCCGCGCCCAGCAGGGCGATGCCCATGATATAGCGGGCGGCGTTGCCCATGATGGGCACCAGCATTTCCGCCAGCTGGGCGGGAGCCTTGATCTTCTGTCCGGTGGGGTTCAGCACGATGGCGCCCACCAGAATGATGGCGCCGGAGATCAGCACCACGCTGAGGATGTGCACCAGGGCGTCGGTAAACATAACGCCGTTAAACAGGTCTTCCTTCTTCCACTTCTTCTCCTTGCCCAAGTAGGTGTTGTACACGCCGGTGGTGACGGAGGCGTTGGTGGACACGAAGGCCAGAGCGGTAGTCAGGCTGCCGGCGGGCAGGGCAAAGCCCACGACGCCCTTGCCGAACTGGCTCCAGTCCGGGCCGCCCACGCCGATCAGGGTGGCGTAGAAGGAAACAATCATGCCAAGGATACAGACGGTGATGACCTTCTCAACCTTGGAATAGACATTTTTGGTAAAATAACAGTACACGATCACCGCCAGCATAATGGCGGAGCCGACTTTCCAGTTCAGGCCGGTAATCAGATTCAGGCCCGCGCCGGTGCCGGAGATGTTGCCCATGGTGAAGAACAGGCAGGCTGCGAAGGTGGCCACGCTGACCACACCGGAGGCGATGGGGCCGTAATATTTGCGGATGGCGTGAATGGTGGGCATACCGGTCATAATAGCCAGACGGTTGGTGGTCATCATAAAGGTGATGCCCATGAAAATAATGGGCATCATGATCCACAGCAGGGCGTAGCCGTAGTTGGCGCCCAGCATGGCGGCGGTGGTGATGGCGCCGGGGCCGATGACGATGCCGGTGGCGATGAGGCCGGGGCCGATTCTCTTGACAAGGTCTTTCAGAGGCAGCCGTTTAATATCGGAGCCGAAGACCTGATTGTTTTCGCTCATTAGAAGTCGCTCCTTACTATTTGGCCGGGGCAGAGCGTTATAGCACTTGCAAAACAGACACGCATAGTGGTATCATGTTGCCTGCCCGGGTGGTTGTCATGTGGGCACACGCCTCTGGCGGAATGCTGGAACTGGTTGGGAACCTTTTTTCGCCGCCGGAGGGGTGATTTTCTGTATTTGGGGTCAAAAAGGGAGCGCTGCGCTTGTGGCAGCGCTCCCCAATTGTTTTTGCCTAAGCGGGAAGTGGATTATTCTTACTTGAACTGCTCCATGTCGACCTTGGGCAGCTGGCTGCGCTCCAGACCCAGAGCAACCCAGTCCTTCTCCTCCTGGTTCAGGGGCAGAACGGGCTTGCGCATCCGGGCGGAGGGCAGGATGCCTCTCTGGTACAGAGCTTCCTTCAGACGGGCGTGAGCCTCACCGGAGGGCTGGCCGCCGCCGTAGATGGCCTGGGAGATGTGGTAGATCCGGTTGGACCAATCCTGGGCTTCCTTCAGGGTGTGCTTGTCGGGGTTCTTGAACACGTCCCAGGCGGGGCAGATCAGCTCGGGCACGCAGCCGGCGAAGCCGATGAGAGCGCCGTCCATGCCGGGGAACCAGGAGACACACAGGGTCTCGTCGTGGCAGGTGATCAGGGAGATATCGGGGCACTCCTGCCGCAGCAGACGGACGTCGTGCTCGTAGATGGAGGTCACCCGGGTGCCCATCTTGATGCACTTGACGTGGTCGATTTCCTTGCACATCTTGATCAGGGTCTCAACGGGATAGAAGGCCTTGGAGGTGGCGGGGTACAGGTGGATGATGATGTCGATGTCGGCGCCCTCAGCCACGTCCTTGATGTACTCGAAGGGAGCGTTGGGGTTCATGCCGAAGCGCAGCCACATGTGAGGGGGCATCAGCAGGATGCCGTCAGCGCCGGCTTCCTTGGCCTCCCGGGCCATCTCGATGGACTCGGCGGTGTTCTCGCAGTTGACGCCGGAGATGATGGTCATTACGTCGCCGCACTCCTCGGCGCAGATCTGGGTGGCGTACTTCCGCTCAGCCCGGGTCAGGCCGGTGATCTCGCCGGTGTGGCCGTTGACGACCAGACCCTCGATGCCCTTGCCGTAGAAGGTCTTCAGCCAGCGCAGGTAAGCGCGGAAGGCAGGCTCATCGATGGAGTAGTCATCCTTCAGAGGAACGGAAACAGCGGGGAAGATGGTCTTGAAAGTCTTAACCTTAGCCATGATAATATCTCCTTTATAATTTCAGTAATTTTATTTTTTCGGTGTTCGGTTGCTCAGCTCGTTCCTCATCCGCTGCGCGCCGGCGGCTTCGGATTGAGCCGTGCAATCGTTTGTGCTCTTGATGGCTGTATATTATCATGTCGGAAAAGAAACGTCAATAGATTTGGCCCGCTCTGCAAGGAATTGCATATCGGCTGCAAATCCTTGCACAAACTGTCACAATTACACACTTAAATGACGAGATTTTGGCTATTATGCACTTATGCCCGGTGGATAACTTGGGCTTGCGTATTTTGATGTTCTCTGTTATAATATAGAAGACATACAATCGATTGCACAAACGATAAAATACAAACGTTTGCGGAGGGATGATTATGGCAACCTTAAAGGACGTGGCGAAGCTGGCCTGTGTGGATGTGAGCACCGTTTCCCGGGCGCTGAACAACACCTCTTACGTCCACCCGGACACCAAGGCCCGAATCTTTGCCGCCGTGAAGGAGCTGAGCTACCAGCCCAACGTGCTGGCTCAGGGGCTGCGGCAGGGAAAGCGGCACACCATCGGCGTGGTGGTACCGCGGTTACAGTTCACCGTGTTCGGTGAGATCGTGAAAAGCATCGAGCAGACCGCCCAGAAGCTGGGCTACGCCACCTTGATCAGCACCACCGAGGAGAACGCCAAGGTGGAGCGGGAGACCCTGAGCCGCCTGCGCAACGGCTTTGTAGACGGCATTATCCTGGCTGGAACCGGAGCCAACGGACGTCTGGTGCGGGATATCAAGAGTAGTGGCCTGCCGGTGGCCCAGGTGGTGCGGCGGCAGGAGCGGGACATCAGCAGCGTGGTGGCGGATTACGAAGCCTGCGCGCATGACGGCACCATGTTTCTGGCGGACAAGGGCTGCATGGAAATCGGACTCATCAACGGCTCCATGGACATAGCCCCCTATCTTGCCAGATATAAGGGCTACAAGAAGGCCATCGCCAAGCGGGAGCTGCCGGAGATCACCACCACCTGTACCCATCCCTGGAACAGCTTTGAATACGGCTACCAGTGCGCCGGGCAGCTGCTGGACGAAAATCCAAAGCTGGATGCCATCATGGCGGCGGTGGACGTGCAGGGTCTGGGCGCCATGCGGGCCATTAAGGAGCGTGGCCTGCGGGTGCCGGAGGATATTCGGCTGGTCAGCCTCACCGGGCACAAGGTGGGCGGTATGCTGGAGACGTCCATGACCTCCCTGGAGGTTCCCGCTCGGGAAATGGGAGAAAAAGTCACAAAAATGCTGATCGAAGAAATCGAAGCGCCTTCCGATCAGAAGCCAAGCCCCCAGCATCTCGTGTTCGCGGCGAGGCTGGTGGAGCGGGAAAGTACATAACAGGAGGAACGAAAAATGGCAGGTCAGGTACATCATGTGGCGGTGAATTCCGCGAATTTTGAGCAGACGGTTCACTTTTTTGAGGAAGTATTCCAAATGGAGGTGTCCCGCACGTCGGGAGAGGCGCCAGCACGGAAGCTGTGGTTCCGGCAGGGCATCCAGGTGAACGAAATTCCCGCCGGGAACCCGGCTTCCGGATTGTACGATCATATCGGCATCCAGGTGTCCGACAAAGCGGAAACAATAAAGAAGGCTTCCGCCTTCGGGTGCACTGCTGTACCCGGAAAGCCCCACTGGTTTACGACACCGGATGGAATTGTAATCGAGCTGATGG
>CAMGCA010000214.1 GCA_946011705.1 uncultured Clostridia bacterium
TTATTATACCATATCTGGAACCTCTATGGTAGTGCGGATTAAATCAGAGTTTCCCAAGATTGCCACGCGGCCAGAGCCGCGGCAATCACTGCATCCATGTCGTAGTATTTATACTCGCCCAGACGGCCGCCGAAGATGACCTTGGGTTCCTTTTCCGCCAGCGCCTTGTACTTGGCGTACAGGGCGCTGTTTTTTTCGTCGTTCACGGGATAATAAGGCTCGTCGCCGGGGTGCCACTCGGAGCTGTACTCCCGGCTGATGGCGGTTTTCGGCAGGTCATTGCCCTGCTCGGCCTTGCCAAAGGTGAACCACTTGTGCTCGATGATCCGGGTGTAGGGCGTTTCCGCGTCGGTGTAGTTCACGGCGGCGTTGCCCTGGAAGTTGGGGATGTCCAGCAGCTCCGTCTCGAAGCGGACGGAGCGGTATTCCAATGCGCCCAGACGGTAGCCAAAGTAGGCATCGATAGGGCCGGTGTAGACGACTTTCTCTGCCAGAGCGTCCAACTCGTCCTTGTGTTCCAGATAATCGATACCCAGACGGACTTCGATGCCATCCAGCAGATTTTCCACCAGACGGGTGTAGCCGCCCACGGGGATGCCCTGATAAAGGGCGTTGAAGTAGTTGTTGTCGAAGGTCAGGCGCACGGGCAGACGCTTGATGATGAAGCTGGGCAGTTCGGTGCAGGGGCGGCCCCACTGCTTCTGGGTGTAGCCCTTGATGAGCTTTTCATAGATATCCGTGCCCACCAGAGAAATGGCCTGTTCTTCCAGATTCTTCGGCTCGGTAATCCCGGCAGCGGCCTTCTGCTCCGCGATTTTCGCCGCTGCCTCGTCCGGGGTCACCACGCCCCACATCCTGTTGAAGGTGTACATATTGAAGGGCAGGCTGTACAGCTCGCCCTTGTAGTTGGCCACGGGGGAGTTGGTGAAGCGGTTGAAGGTCACAAATCGGTTGACATAATCCCAGACTTCTTTGTTATTGGTGTGGAAGATATGGGCGCCATATTTGTGAACGTCGATGCCCTCCACCTTCTCGGTGTAGACGTTGCCGGCGATGTGATTCCGCTTGTCGATAACAAGAACGGATTTTCCCGCGGCTTTGGCCTGCTGGGCGAAGACGGCGCCGTAAAGACCGGCACCGATGATTAGGTAATCGTACATACTGCTTTCCTTTCTCCTGAGGTTTCAGACAGTGGTAATTGCGCGCTCTTTGGAGTACGCCGTGAGACCATAACGCAAATCAGAAAAGACGATTTTTGCCAGGAATCTCCCACTGCTCCATTACGGATAACTGGTTGACGAAGGGATGCTTCTAGTGCGACAATATCGCTGGCGGAGTCATGACTCCGCCCGGTGAATGGTATTCAAAAAGTCGAGAATCAGCCGGTTGACCTCCTCTGGTATGTCGGTGTTGGAATTATGGCCCGCGCCTTTGATCCAGTAAAGGGGCAGACTGTCGATTTTCGTCCACCGGCGGTTGTAGCGCTTGGTGGAACCGGCGGCGTCCCGTTCACCGCAAAGCAGCAGGGCAGGGCAGTCGAGCTTGTATTCCGGGCGGGCTTCCACTGCTTCCGCCAGGATCTGGTAACCATGTACGGTGAGATCCAGATAGTCTTGCCGGTCATAGACGGCCCAGGTCTTCGCCATCAGCTCCCGGCCATAGGGCGTCCGGGAGGTGCCGAGAATTCCCCATTTCAGCAGAGACTTCCATGGAATTATTTCATACATCCACCGGGTGTTTTTGAGAAGGGCCAGCTCCCAGCCGGAAAAATACTTCCGACTTAAGGGTGCGGAATCGATGGAGACGAAGCCGGATACGGTGCCGGGATACAGGGCCAGATAGCACTGGGCGATATAGCCGCCCAAAGACTGACCGATCAGTACCGGGTGTTTGATGCCCTCCACCTCCAGAATTTCATGAAGATACCGGGCTGTGTCATCCAGGGAAAAATCCAGGACAAAGGGCCGGGAGGCGGCGTGGGCCGGAGCGTCCCAGACCAGCCGGTTGTATTCGGGGAAGGCGGGAATCTGCCTGTCAAACAAGTGATGGTCAGCGGTCAATCCCGGCAAAAACACCAGACAGGGCTTGTCTGGCTGACCCGGCGTGACCCAGTAGTGGATATCACCGGATTGCGTCCGGTAGATTTTTTCCTGTGTATTCATGAAAACACCTCCCAATAGGGGCATCATAGCACCTGCTTTCCAAAAGTCAAGGCGGTTCTCAAAATACGACACTTATTCCTCGATTCTGTACCCTCCCAAATCGAGTTATCCGTAAAACTGCCCAAAATGGAATGTGCCAGATTGTGGAAACTGCGGAACTTTTGTTTTGCACAAAAATAATGGTTGATTTCTACCGAAATTTAGGCTAAACTCATGTCATGGAAACGTTGGAATCGTTTCCAAAATCACATGAGGGTTTAGCCCGCAAAACAATAGGAGGAAACATAATGAAAAAGCTGATTGCTATGCTGCTGGCTCTGGTTATGGTTCTGGGCCTGGCTGCCTGCGGCGGTTCTTCCGCCCCTGCCGCTACTCAGGCTCCCGCCGCTGCCGACGCAGCACCCGCTGCCACCGAGGCCGCCGCCCCCGCTGCTGAGGGCCGTGTCTACTACCTGAACTTCAAGCCCGAAGCCGACGGCACCATGCAGGAGCTGGCCAAGCTCTACACAGAGACCACCGGCATCAAGGTCAAGGTCGTCACCGCCGCTTCCGGCACCTACTCCGACACTCTGACCGCTGAGATGGCCAAGTCCGAGGCTCCCACCATCTACAACATCGGCAATATGTCCGGCCTGGCCGACTGGGACGACTACGCTCTGGATCTGACCGGCACCGCTGTCGCCGGTGAGCTGACCACCGACGAGTTCAACCTCTACAATGAGGCTGGCGAGCTGAAGGCCATCGGCCACTGCTTCGAATCCTACGGCATCATTGTCAACAAGGCTCTGCTGGAAAAGGCCGGCCACTCCGTTGACGAGATCAAGGACTTCGCTTCCCTGAAGACCGTCGCTGACGACATCCATGCCCGCGCCGCGGAACTGGGCTTCGACGCCTTCTCCGCTCCCGGCCTGGACGGCTCCTCTTCCTGGCGTTTCTCCGGCCACCTGGCCAATATGCCCCTGTTCTACGAGTTCCGGGATGACGGCATCACTGAGCAGCCCGCTACCATCAAGGGCACCTACATGGACAACTTCCGCAACATTTGGGACCTGTACATCACCGACACCGCCGCTGACGCCAAGACTCTGACCACCGGCACCGGTGACGAGAGCAAGGCTCAGTTCACCGAGGGCAAGGCTGCCTTCTACCAGAACGGTACCTGGGAGTTCGCTTCCCTGACCGAGGCTGGCCTGACCGATATCTGCATGATCCCCATCTACTGCGGTGTTGCCGGCGAAGAGAAGGCTGGCCTGTGCTCCGGCACTGAGAACTGCTGGGCTGTGAACAGCCAGGTTTCCGAGGCCGATCAGAAGGCTTCTCTGGACTTCCTGTACTGGCTGGTTACCGACGAGGTCGCCGCTCAGAAGATGGTCGACACTCTGGGTGCTCTGCCCTTCAAGTCCGCTCCCGCCTCCTCCAACACCTTCCTGGCCAACGGCAATGATCTGCTGGCGAACGGCTGCTACAACGTCTCCTGGGCTTTCAACCACACTCCCAACGTTGATTCCTGGAGAGCTACCGTTGTGACCGCTCTGGCCGCTTACTCCGCTGCTCCCTCCGATGCTACCTGGGCTGACGTGGTGTCCGCCTTCGTGGACGGCTGGGCTGCTGAGTACGCCATCGTCAACGGCTAATTTCATCACCACCGAAAGGGGCGGGCACTGCCCGTCCCTTTTGCGGTGAGTCACCGCTGACAATGGCGGGATTTTGGACCGGCGGTAGTCCAGCACCATTGGGTTCTGCCCGGTTCGTTACCGCCCGTATATCGGAACCGCAATGGGTTTATACTGCGTAATTCCATTCAATCATATCGTAGGGCGGGGTCGTGACCCCGCCGACGCACGGAGCATCCGTACCCCTTTGGCCCGCTCCCGATTTGGGCAGGTCAGCCGGGTCATGACCCCGCTCTGCGATGTGCAGCAAGCAGGCTGTGTCCGGCAGTATCCGGACAAAACAACAAGGATAGAAAGGAAGAGATTTACTTGGCCAAATCCAAACAGAATGTGAATCTGGTGCAGCGTCCAAACAATAAATTCAATCAAAATTTCAACAATACAAACATCTAGACATACA
>CAMGCA010000215.1 GCA_946011705.1 uncultured Clostridia bacterium
GTTCATCAAGGGCACGGAGCAGATCGCCCAGGAGGGCGCCATCCAGATCTTCAAGCTTCCCAATTCCGGTATGGAGGAGGTTATCGTGGGCGTCGTGGGCGTGCTGCAGCTGGAGGTCTTCCAGTACCGGATGAAGAACGAGTACGGTGTGGAGCTGCGGATGGAGACCCTGCCCTACGAGGAAATCCGCCTGATTGACGAGTACCCCGGCGACCTGAGCGACCTGAATCTGGGCAGCGATGCCGAACTGCTGGAGGACTACCGGGGCCGGAACCTGATGGTATTCAGCAGCTACTGGGCCATCGACTTCACCTGCCGCCGGAATCCCGGTCTGAAGGTCTCCGAAATCGTGGTGCGGGAAGGCTAATTCAAGCCTTCCCCTTTGGGGTGGTGCTCCGCGCAGCGAATCAAAATAGCTATGATTGCCGGGGGCAATCATAGCTTGATTCTTAAGGTGGCCGAGCCTTAAGCGAGCTTGGAAGAGGTTGCCCCTGATTACAGGCTGCCGATTATTTGGGGTCGCGGCCCCACCTCTTCAGTCAAAAATCAGAGATTTTTGCCAGCTTCCCCAGAGGGGAAGCCAAGGATAACGCCTGCGCGGATTTTTCCGCACAGGCGTTGTTTTATTTCCGTTATTCTGTGCCGTTGGCGACTGCCTCGGCGGCTTCCTTCTGAATGTCGTCAAAGTTGGAAAGCATCGGCTCCACATTTTCGTTCTTGATCTTCCGGTTTACATAATTCTTTGTGATCTTGTAAACCAGCGGAGACAGGACAATGACACCAATCAGGTTGGGGATCATCATCATACCGTTGAGGGTATCGGCAATGTCCCAGGCCAGGTTCTCGCCCATCACCGCACCACCGAAGGTAGCAATCACGAAGATCACCCGGTAGATGATGGTGGACTTGATGCCAAACAGATACTCACAGGCCTTGGAGCCGTAGTGGCTCCAGCCCAGAACGGTGGAGTAGGCGAACAGCATAATGGCGATGGCCACGAACGCGCCGCCCAGCCTGCCAAAGTACATGGTGAATACCGTGCTGACCACATTGGCCTTGGTCAGGGCCACGCCGCCATATTCCGCCGCGGCAACACCGGTTTCCAAATCCACCAGTCCGGAGGACAGAACCGTAAAGGCGGTGAGGGTGCACACGATCATGGTGTCGGCAAAGACCTCAAAGATGCCCCACATACCCTGCCGGACAGGCTCCCGGACATTGGAGTTGGAGTGAACCATGACGGAGGAGCCGAGGCCCGCCTCGTTGGAGAACACGCCCCGTTTCATGCCCTGCTCGATGGCCAGCTTCATTCCGTAGCCCACGATGCCACCGCCGGCAGCCCTGAACGCGAAAGCGCCCTTGAAAATCGACGCGAACACCACGGGAATCATCCGGATGTTCATAATCAGAATGACAATGGTGCCGATCATATAGATGATCACCATAAAGGGGACAATCTTCTCTGTGACGGAAGCGATGCGCTTCAGACCGCCCACAACAACCATACCAACCAGAATCAGGAGCGCGACGCCGGAAACCCAGGTGGGCAGGCCGAACACCGTCTCCAGATTGCCAGAAATGGAGTTGACCTGGGTCATGTTGCCGATGCCGAAGGAGGCCAGCAGGCAGAACAGGGAGAAGGCCACCGCGAGAATCGCGCCGATCTGCTTGCAGCCCTTTTTCGCGCCCAGACCGTCCCGCAGGTAGTACATGGCGCCGCCGCACCACTCGCCCTGGTCGTTTTTCCGGCGGTAGAAGATGCCCAGCACATTTTCGGAATAGTTGGTCATCATGCCGAAGAAGGCAATCAGCCACATCCAGAACACGGCGCCGGGGCCGCCGACCAGAATAGCGCCCGCCACGCCCACGATGTTGCCGGTGCCCACGGTAGCCGCAAGGGCGGTGCACAGGCTCTGGAACTGGGAGATGGAACGGTCCTCGGTATGGCTGGTGACCTCACTGTCGCGGAAAATCGCGCCGATGGTGTGCTTCATCCAGTGTCCAAAGTGGCTGATCTGGAAGCACTTTGTGATGCAGGTGGTGAGCACGCCTACAAAGGCCAACAATATCAGGGCCGGCCAGCCCCAGACGATGCCGTTCAGCGTACCGTTGACCTGCGTAATCATGTCGAGCATAAGATTACCTCTCTTCAATAAAAATAGGCGTCGTATCCCTATGGTGGATACGACGTCTGTGCCGTATGATGGAAGCAGTATAGCCTTTCCGGTATCTGTCTGTCAATAGTCCCTGCCAAATTTCGACAAAACAACAAAAGATCAGCGAGAATAGGCTCTATATTTTGTGCAGAGGACAAATGTCCTCGCAACAAAAGCACTTCCAATCAGGTGCTCTTCCGGGTCACCAGCTTCCAGGGCAGCTTCTGGCTCTGAGGCTGTTTCCCCCGGACAAGCTCCAGAATTCTCTGGGCCGCGAGGGTGCCCAGTTTTCCCGGGTCCGGCGCCAGGCTGGTCAGGCCCACCGCCCCCAGGCTGCTGTAATGGCTGTTGTCAAAGCTGATAATCGCCAGCTGCTGAGGCACCCGCACTCCCGCGTGGAGCAGAATATCCAGCAGCCGATAGGCGATTTCATCATTATAGCAGATCACCGCAGTGCATCTGTTTGCCAGCTGGGCGGCGTAGTCCTCCAGCCAGCCGGTAGATCCCTGCTCCACCAGGGACACCCGCTGATTGGTGTCGAACCAGAAGACACTCTCCTCCTGAAAGGACACCTCCGCGTCCCTCAGGGCGTGCATCATGCCGGAAAACCGCAGAATACCCTGCCGATCGTCCAGCTTGAAGATGCCGCCGATGCGGGTGTGTCCCTTCTGCAGCAGGTGCTGGGCAGCCAGATATCCGCCGCTTTCGTCATCGTCCCGGATCACCGGGCAGGATAGCTCCGGATAGCAGCTGTGCAGAAACACGATGGGCACCCCGGAATCCCGCAGCTGCCGGTATAGGTCCAGATTGGGATTGGGCAGAGCCGACTTGGTGCCCTCCACGATCATGCCCCGCACCGGGTGCTCCAGCAGCTGCAGCAGAATTTTCCGCTCCTTCTCAAACTGGTTGTCCGTGCCGTAGACCAGGGCGGAGAAGCCGTTTTCCAGCAGCACCTGCTGGGCGTCCATCAGCAGGGACGGAAAAATATAGCTGTTGGCGAAGCTGATGACGATGGCGATGGTATTGTTCTCAGACTTGGGCTTCTGCTCCAGCACCACGGTGCCGCTGCCCTGGCGTCGCTGGATCAGGCCCTCCTTCGTCAGAATTTCCAGCGCGTTACGCACCGTCTGGCGGCTGACGCCGAACTGTTCCATGAGCTGCTGCTCCGTGGGCAGGCGGCTGCCTGATTTGTACTCTCCCTCGGTGATGGCGGTTCTGAGGGTATTTGACATCTGAATGTATTTCGCTGGCATGGATTCTCACCCCGGATTCATAATCTACACTACTATATCATATTTTTCCCGGAAACCGAACCCTGTTTTTTCGATATTTAGGAAAAATCTTTTTTCGCGCGTATCGCTCCTGTCGAAATTTGTATTTATTTGTATTTCCGTTCACTGATTATTTGTATTTATTTCCCATTCCTCTGGTGTGCTGTTTTCGAAAATCCTTTGAATGATTGTGCAGGATGCCAGCACCTTTTTCATAACCGTCCCGCAAACCGCCGAAAGCCGCCCCCTCAGCACCGGCCTGTGTGTGAAATATGTCAAGCAGCGGCGCTGAAATCGTCGCAACAGCAAATAGTCGATTTTGTTAAATATATATCTAAATTTAACAGTTTCTTATGATTTATAAATTTAATTTGATAAACTAAACCAATTATGTTCGTAATTATGTCCTGATAATGAAAATTTGTATTGTCCAACTATACGAAAAAACGCAAAAAGCGTACCAATTCTTGACAAGAGCCGTTTTCCGGGTGTATACTTGGTGCATAAAGCCGGACGCAAAACCGGCAAAAAATTGTAAGGAGAATGAATCAATGAAGAAGATGATTGCACTGGTCCTCGCTCTGATGATGGTCCTGTCTCTGGCCGCCTGCGGCGGCAACGGCGGGGCCCAGAAGGGCGGCAAGACCGTCGGTATCGCAATGCCCACCCAGTCTTCCGAGCGCTGGATCAAGGACGGCGCCAACATGAAGGCTCAGCTGGAGGAGAAGGGCTACACCGTTATCCTGCAGTACGCTGAGGACGACGTTCAGGCTCAGGTCTCCCAGATCGAGAACTTGATCTCCC
>CAMGCA010000216.1 GCA_946011705.1 uncultured Clostridia bacterium
TATACAAAGTAGTAGCAAACATAAAGCACCAATATATAATATAAACATAAAAAGGTGCTGCCGATAGACGGTTAGCCCCCTCGGATTGCGATTAGTAAACCGCCCGGTTGGGGAACTTGGGGCGGTTTACTTCTTTTTTATGATCGTAATGATCAAACCGGCAAAGGAAATGAGTACCAGTAAGAGCTGAAACAGTTCTTCATATGTAACCACATTCACATTACCACCCCCTTCCGGCAAAGGACAGGGGGCAAAGAAGGATCACCCCCTGAAAGAGGGGGGGATAACCGCCTAAGCGCGGTGCGTCGCGCAGCGAATCAGAATCCTCTGATTGCCGGTGGCAATCACACCACAGTCTAAACTGGCAGCGCCCGGTTCCGAAAGGAACCACGCTTATTCTATCAGATGACAGAATTCCTGTCAAAACATATTTTCGACAAGCCAACTGCTCGTGCGGTTGGCATTTTTGTTTTGACTACTATTTATCATTGGCGTGATCAAAATTAGGAAAGCTCTGATTAAATCGGCAAGAGCTGACAGCGAGAGATTTTGTTTTCCAGGAAAGTATGAAAAACAGAGGAATACTGTATGTATTTTCTATTTTCATACTGCACCGGGGAAGCAAAAGATCACGGATCAGCCGCAGACGATTTATTCAGAGTTTCCTTAGAAAACTGCCTTGACCATTTGCCGTTTCTGTGTCAGAATAGAACCATCTGAAACCAGGAAAGGAAGAAAAGACATGAAGCATTTTTTGATTGTGGTGGATATGCAGAAAGATTTTGTGGACGGTGCGCTGGGCACACCCGAGGCCCAGGCCATTGTGGGAAAGGTGATGGACAAGATTCTCGGGTTTGAGGGACAGGTTTTCGCTACACTGGATACCCACCGGGAGAACTATCTGGATACCGCCGAGGGTCAGAAGCTGCCGGTGCCCCACTGCATCAAGGGAACCCCCGGATGGGCGCTGAACGATGCGGTCGCCGCCGCGCTGGAGCAGAAGGGTTATACGCCGGTGGAGAAGCTGACCTTCGGTTCTGTGCTGCTGCCCAGACTGCTGTATCAGGCGGCAGCAGGGGAGGATTTCACGGTGGAGCTGGTGGGTCTGTGTACGGACATCTGCGTGGTGTCCAATGCTCTGATGCTGAAAGCCAATTTTCCGGAAATGGAGATTGCCGTGGACAGCACCTGCTGCGCCGGTGTCACCCCGGAAACCCATGAGGCGGCTCTCGCCACTATGCGCTGCTGCCAGATCGATGTGAAGTAAGTAAAGCCGCTATGGAGTCCGAAAGGAAACCATAGCGGCCTTTTTGTGTGCTGAGGAATAATCCCACATATGCTTCAGCAGATATCCTCTGCTATCGATATCACAGCTTACGAAGCAGCTTGCCAGGCACCTGCGAAAAATCCGCTGCATTGCCACGCAGCGCCAATACAGGACGCAAAGTAACGGTTTTTTCTTCTTCCATATTGTGGTGAAGGATGGACTCAACTCTCCGCAATGCAGGTCTGCTGCATCATTCCCGGCTGGGAACGCAATGCCACGGTTACATCGTGCCAGTCCGGCACCTCATCCCGCTGGTTGGCGGAGAAAGCTGTTTTTCCTTCTGTCAGGGTCGCGTCGTCCCGCAGACCCGCCTGAAGCGCAGGGGCGCTCCGTAATGCTGTCGGCAGGGGCTCATCCCGTTCGGAGGATCGGCATAAAATCCCGAGGCAGGCTTTCCGGGTTAAGGCAACACCGCACAATGGGGACTGCGGGCTTCGGCGGATCTTTTGCCCCAATCGTGCAGTATAAAAAATGGGAAATACATCCAGTATTCCCGCATTTTTCATACTTTCGCTTGTGCCAAAATCTCGCGCCGAATCTCCTTGCCCCATTATGCGGTGTTGCCTTAAATCGCGTCAAAACGTCAGGCGCATCTGATACCACCGAACATCCCCGTGGGTGGACTGGGAAATACCCTCGTTTACGAAGCCGAATTTGCCGTAGTAGTGCAGCAGCGGCTCCTTGCAGGTCAGCACAAGCCCTTTTCTGCCCTGAATTCTGGCTTCCTGAATCACATGGGACAGGAGTTTTCCTGCGCAACCCTGGCATCGGTAGTCGGGAATGATATCCACGCCGAAAATCATCTGCCACGCGCCGCTTTCCGTGTGCATTCCGGCATCCTCATACATTTCATCCCGGAGATCCGGCTCATCCGTAACCATACCATTGACAAAGCCTACTGTCACAGCCCCGTCCAGCAGTAGCCAGAAGTGGTTGGGGTAGGATTGCAGGCGCCGGGCAAAGCTCTCAGGCGTTGCGGCCTCGGCAGCGGGAAAACAGACGGCTTCAATTTGCGCGATTTGGGCCAGATCGGCGGCGGTGGCTGTACGAATTTCCATGGTTTGCTTCCTTCTCTCTTACGAGTGCTATGTTACATTTCCCAGGCGTTTCTCTTCCAGAATGTCAATGATGGTTTTTTCGGCGCCTGTCATGCCCGGTGAGGCGATCCTTCCCATGTTTTGCATGGCTGCCAATGACAGTGATTTTCATGGGCTTGTCCTCCTTACTTTCATATCATCCAAATAAGCCGCATTTGTCGTTACAGGCTGTCTACAGCGGCTTTCAGCTGCGCCATGGCCTTTTCCAGCGTGGAGCGGGGGCAGGCGGCATTCAGGCGCATATACCCACTCAGGCTGCGGCCGAAGGTGTAGCCCTCGTTGAGGCCCCGCCCAGCCTTGTGGATGAAGAAGTCCCTCAGCTCCTCGTTGCTCATGCCCAGCTCCCGGCAGTCCAGCCACATCAGGTAGGTAGCGTCGGGGCAGTTGGGCTTAATCTGGGGAATGTTCTTTGCGCAGTAGTCGCGGACATAGTCGAAGTTGCGGGATATGTAGGGCAGCAGCTGCTCCAGCCACTCCTCGCCCTCCCGGTAGGCCGCTTCCATGGCAACGGAGCTGAAGGCGTTGTTGCGGTGGATATCCATGCAACCCCAAAATTTATCAAAGACAGCCTTCATTTCCGCATTGGGGAAGATTGTGGTGCTGGCCTGCAGGCCGGCAAGGTTGAAGGTCTTGGTGGCGGACACACAGGTGATGACGCTGTCGGCAATTTCCGGGGAGAGGGCTGCCGTGGGGGTGTGGCGCTTGCCATGGAAAATCAGGGCAGAGTGGATTTCGTCGGAAACCAGCAGGGTGCCGTTCTCGATGCACAGCTCCGCCATTTTTCGCAGGTCGGCGGCATCCCACACAATACCCAGGGGGTTATGGGGGTTGCACAGCAGGAAAATACTGCACGCCTTCACCTTTGCGGCAAAGTCGTCGAAATCCACATGCCAGCTCCCGTTTTCTTCCACCAGCTTGTTTTCCACCACAGTCCGGCCCCAAGCTTCCGTCACATCGTAGAACTCGGAGTAAACCGGGGTCTGGATCAGAATCTTGTCCCCGTCCTTGCTGAACAGCTTGACGATGGCGGACAGGGAGGGCACCACACCCAAACTCCAGCTCATCAGGGCGGTGTCGGGCTTCCAGTTGTTGCGCCTGACCTCCCACTGCTGGACGGCCTCAAAGTAACTGTCCGGGCGGGAGGTGTAGCCCCAAATGCCTTCCTCCGCCTTAGCCTTGCAGGCGTCGATGATGGGCTGGGCGGTACGGAAATCCATATCTGCCACCCACAGGGGAATCACGTCGGCTGTGCCAAACTTTTTGACGCGCTCGTCGTATTTGGCGGAACGGTTGGCGCTGCGGTCAATCACCTCATCAAAATTGTACTTCATACGCGGCTCCTTTTGCTGTCAGTTGTCGTTTGGGGCAGGTTATCGGCCTGACCCATTGCCTGATACGAGTATACCGCGAATTTTGAAATTGTCAAATGCTCTGAGTTTAAACCATTCAGGAGGAGACGCCGGAATTTGAAAAGAACCTCCGACTATCCAAAGAGGATATCCGCCTGATGAAGCTGTACAATATGCTGACAATTCTGTGAGCCGCGGCTGCCCTTCATAAGCGGGTCAGGCAGGAGAATGGGTGAACGCGTCCCGGCTTCCCAATCCCGGTAAACACGGCACCGGCTGCGCAGTTCATAGAGCCCATAGCCTTTAAGAGGAATGCTGTGACGCTTACCGGGTACCGGGCGTATTGCGGGGGAAGAGAGAATTTCTGTTTTTGCCAATGACTGATTTATGGCAGCACCGCATAATGGGGCAAGGAGATTCGGCGCGAGATTTTGGCACAAGCGAAAGTA
>CAMGCA010000217.1 GCA_946011705.1 uncultured Clostridia bacterium
GATGAACACGGTGCAGAACATATCCACCTGGGCATCTTTCAGCTGACCCAGCGTGTAAAAGCGGCGGTTTTCGCCCTCCCGGCCGATGTACTGGGCCACGGCGCAGGGCCGATCCTCGGGCAGCACCCGCAGGAGAATCTCGCAGGCTTTCCGCAAATGGTCGGGGCGGCCGTGGCTGGCAGGGTTATAGAGCACCATGCTCAGGTCAGCTTCAGCGGCGCAGGGCACCCGCTTTTCGATTCTCTCCCAGGGGGTCAGCCGGTCCGAAAGACTGATGACGGCAAAATCCTGAGGCAGGGGCGCACCCAGAATCGCCGCGCCGCTGCAAGCCGCCGTCAGGCCGGGGATGACTTCCACTTCCGGCTCCGGGGCTTCGCCCCGCAGCTCATAGATAAGAGCCGCCATGCCGTAGATGCCGCTGTCGCCGGAGCAGACCATAGCCACATTCTTGCCCTTCATAGCCTCGTCCAGGGCCATCTGGCAGCGCTGGGTCTCCCGGGTCATGGGGGTGGTCAGAAATTCCTTGTCCGGGTAGCGCTCCTTGACGAGGTTTACATAAACATGATACCCGATGATGGTATCGCAGCTTTTCAGCGCCCGGTCTGCCCGGACAGTCATATTATCGTAGTCTCCGGGGCCAATGCCCACAACAATCAGCTTACCCAAAGTGTACCTCCCAGTTTTCCATTGCCACTGCCACGGTAACCCCATGGCAGGCTGTTTTCTTAACGATCAAATGGTCTGCCCCTAGCAGCGCGGCCCGCTCACAGACATTATCCACGCCGGTGACCTTCTGCACAAAGGGTGACGGCGTGAACTCCCCTGGCACAGCTTCCAATTCTTCCGCCGTGTAAAACCGGATGGGGATATTTTGTTCTTTGCAGAAGGACAGCAGACCCTCTTCATCCTGTTTTAAGTCAATGGAAGCGGCGCATCTTATGGCCCGGAAGTCGAGGTGATTCTCTTGGAACACCTGCTCCACAGCGGCCTGACTGGCTTCCTTTTCGATGCCCCGGCGACAGCCGATGCCCAGATGCAAGACCTTCGGAATCAGCCGCAGGGTGTTTTCAAAGGGTTCTGCGTCAGATGCTGTCAGATAAATTCCAATATTTCCACTTTCCCCCCGAATTACCCCGTTTGGCAGGGTTCCCGCTATGGGAAAGTCGCTTTTTAAGGGAATATCCCGTTCCAAAATGGCGGCGGAGACTGCCTTTGCCAGCTTCATGGAGCCGATGGCGCAGCCATGCTCCGTGGCCCAGGTGTCCACCGAAAAGCGGCGGTTAATGTCGGTGGCTGTGGTGATCACCGCCGTGGCGTGCAAGGCTTCTGCGATTTTTCGGGTCAGGGCGTTGGCACCGCCGATGTGCCCCGAAAGCAGCGGAATCACAAAGGTGCCCAACTCATCCACGCACACAACTGCCGGGTCTGTCCGTTTGTCGTGGACATACGGAGCGATCTTTCGCACCGCGATGCCACAGGAACCCACAAAAACCATAAGCTCCGATTCCCCGAAGCTCTCTCCATAGCACGTTTGCGTAATGGGCGAAAAGTCCGGTTCTTCAAACCGCTCCATGGTGAAGCTGTTCCAAATCACATCCGGGCAGGCTTCCATCACCCTCCGGGCGGTTCGGCAGCCCTGACGGCTGAAGGCGAAAATGCTGCCCTTCACTGGGTTGCCTCCCGGAACTCGGTGGTGAATCCGGGGTGGTACAGGAGACTTCTCATGTATTCCTCCCCCATGCAGTTGCCCACGATGATGAGAGAGGTCTTGGTCAGACCGTTCTCCGTGACAGTTTTGTGCAGGGTCTCCACGGTGCAGCGGAAAATTTTCTGGTCGGGCCAGGTGGCCTTGTACACCACCGCCACGGGGGTGGTTCCGGGATAGCCGCCAGCCAGCAGTTCCGCCCGCACGTGCTCCGTCTACGAGTTACTCAGTCCCATCACCATTGGGGACTGTTGCGCCGCCAAATCCTTGATGGACTCCCGCTCCGGCACCGGGGTGCGGCCCGCCGTCCGGGTGATGATGACGGTCTGGCTCACGTCCGGCAGAGTGTACTCCGCTTTCAGCGCGGAGGCCGCGCCGCAGAAGGCGCTGACACCAGGGCACACGTCATACTCGATGTCCAATTTATCCAATTCGTCAAACTGCTCCCGCACCGCACCGTAAATGCTGGAATCGCCAGTGTGGAGCCGCACGGTGGTTTTTCCGGCGTTTTCCGCATTTTTGATCACATCAATGACCTGTTCCAGGGTCATTTTCGCGCTGTTGTGAATTTCGCAGTCTTCTTTACAATAGTTCAAAAGTTCCGGGTTCACCAGAGAACCGGCGTAGATGACCACGTCCGCTTCCCCCAAAAGCTTTGCGCCGCGGACGGTGATTAAGTCCACCGCGCCGCTGCCCGCGCCCACAAAATGTACCATACTTCTACCCCTTCGTGATTTTTTCGATCAGCTCCATGGCATTATCGGATTTTGCCAGAAGCCCGTATTCCTTGGAAAACAGGATCGTACCCACCTCCATGTCTTCCCCCGCCCGGTGGTGCAGGTGGAACAGGATGCGTTCGGTTAATCCCGTTAACGTCTTTTCAAAACAGCCTGCATCCCTGAGAATGCGCAGGGCATCATCACAGGCAACGCACTGTAGGATTTCCCCGATTTTCTCGGGTGAAAGCCCCGCAATTCCTGCATGGGCCGCCAGAATCTCCATGCGGCAGTCGCCGTACTTGCTGTGGGTGTTCATCATGCCGCCGGCGATTTTTACCAGCTTGCCGATGTGGCCCACCAGCAGCGCACCACGGAAGCCAAGCTCCCGGCAGATATCCAGGGTCTGCCCAATAAAGTTGGAGGTCTGCACTGCCTGTTCGGGGTTCAGGGCCAGTCCCGCCCGGATAAAGTCGCAGCCGTAGTTGCCGGGGGTCAGCAGGACGTATTCGTCCCCGTTTGCCCTGCGCTGCTTTAATTCCACCCGGATGGTGTCAACGAGGGCCTTTTCGCTCATTGGCTCCACGATGCCCGTGGTGCCCAGGATAGAGATACCGCCCACAATGCCGAGGCGGGGATTGAAGGTCTGCTTTGCCAATTTCTCCCCTTCCGGCACGGAAATGACCACATTCAGGCCGCATTTTTGGTCGGTCAGCGTCAGAATTTCCTCCAGATTCTCCCGGATCATTTTTCGGGGAACGGAGTTGATGGCGGCGTTTCCCACGGGTTGGTCCAAGCCCTTTTTTGTAACTCTGCCCACGCCGACGCCGCCGTCGATGGCAATTCCCGGCACCACTGTGGGGGTGACTTCCGCATAAATCAAAGCACCGTTGGTCACGTCCGGGTCGTCGCCGCTGTCCTTACGGATGGCACAGGACACCCGGTCCGGTTCCACAGCAATGTCCAGAACAGGAAGGGTCAGGGCCACACCCTTGGGGGTGATCAGGGAGATTTCTTCCTTTTTTTGCCCCGTCAGCAGCATCCACGCCGCCGCCTTGGCCGCCGCCGCGGCACAGGAGCCGGTGGTGTAACCGAAGCGGAGTTTTTTCCCCTCTTTTTCGATGAATTCTTCCATATTACCGCATAATTTGGTAGAGCAAGGCGTTGCAGATAGCAGCCGCCACGTTGCTGCCGCCCTTGCGGCCCCGGGCCACGATGTAGGGCACGTCGGTGCCGATGATCAGCTCCTTGCTCTCCACCACGTTCACAAAACCCACGGGCACGCCGATGATCAGGGCCGGGTTCAGCTTCCCTTCCTGAATCTGCTGGTGCAGGGAAATCAGGGCCGTGGGGGCGTTGCCAATGGCGAAAATGCAGGGCTTATTTAGCTTCGCCGCCCGCTCCATGGAGACGATGGCCCGGGTGATGCCCCGTTCTTTGGCTTCCGCCGCCACGTCCGGGTCGGACATGAAGCAGTGAACCTCACCGCCCAGCTTGCCGAGAATGGTTTTGTTGATGCCGGAGCGGGCCATCTGGGTGTCGGTGACGATATCGCAGCCGCCTTTCAGGGCTTCGATGCCCTTTTGCACCGCGTGCTCCGAGAATACCAGATTCTGAACGTAGTCAAAATCCGCCGAGGTGTGGATCACCCGTTTTATCACCAGTTCGTTTTCCGGGTCTAATTTTGTATCTCCCAGCAGCTCCGTGATGATGGCGAAGCTCCGCTTTTCGATGTCCATGGGTTTGATGTTTTCAATCATGGCAATGTTTCTCCTTGATAC
>CAMGCA010000218.1 GCA_946011705.1 uncultured Clostridia bacterium
GGCGCAGCAGACCTTTTTTGTTGACGTAGGTGGAGATTATTTCGGCGGCGTTCAGGTTCAGGTCGGTCTGCAGGGCATAGGCCTTTTCAAAGCCGACGCTCATGATGTTGCCCACGCTCATGATGAACTGGATCAGCACCGTGTCCTTGATGGCGGGCCATTCCACTGCCTTGATCTGCTGGATGATGTTGGCGCCGTCCAGAACCGCGGCTTCCTTCAGCTCCTTGCTGGCATTGGACAGGGCTGCGGTGTAGATGATGGAGGCCCAGCCTGCGCCCTGCCAGATGCCGCTGGCGATGTAGATGGTACGGAAGGCTTCGGGCATCGTCATGAAGTTGTAGTTGGTTCCCAGCAGCATGTTAATCATGCCGGTGGGGGACAGCAGGATTCTGACGATACCACACAGGACGATGACGGAAATGAAGTTGGGCATATACAGTACCAGCTGGATCTTCTGCTTAATGCCGCTGCTGAGAATCCGGTTCAGCAGGAAGGCCAGCAGGATCGGAGCCGGGAACCCCCACAGCAGGCCGAAGATGCTCAGCTTCAGGGTGTTCATCAGGTACCGCATAAAGTCCGGGGACGACAGGAACCGGGTAAAGTGGCTGAATCCAACCCACTCGCTTCCCAGGATACCTCTGATGGGGTTGTACTCTGTAAACGCGATCAAAACGCCGCCCATGGGGATGTAGCGGAAAATGACGGTCAACAGAACAGCGGGCAGCATAAAGATTACATACAGCTGCCAATGCTGGCGCATATAAACCAGCGTGTTATGCAGTCCGGATGCTTTGCCCGTTTTTTCAGAGGTGCGTGTCATTGCTCCTTTCATTTGATTCCTCCTTTTTTTGTTTTGCCCTCTAAAATTTTGCATTTGCACAATCCAAGAAGGCTTTTGACAACTTTATGGTATCACTTGCGCTTTCGCCTGTCAACGGAAATTTAACATTTACACAATCTTTGGTGCAAATGCACGATTTAGTGCAGTCATATTTGCACATAATGACAGTGGTCAAAATTTGACATTTGCATATGGAATGTGTTATATTATAGTTGTAAAGAACGCGAATCAGGAGGGCTGAGATGAACAAAAAAGTTACCATTCAGGATATTGCCGACGCCCTGGGGATCTCCAGAAATACCGTATCCAAAGCCATCAACAACACCGAAGGGCTGGCAGACGCCACCAGAGAAAAGATTCTGCAGAAAGCCATGGAGATGGGCTATAAGCAGTTTTCCTATGCAGGCTCTATTGCAGCCATTTCCGGCGCACCTGCTGCCCCTGAAACAGAACGCCCTGTAACGCCCGGATATCAGGGAGAAATCGCCCTGCTTACCGGTTCTTTCCTGACGCATTCTCATTTCGCGTCCCTGATGCTGGATAAATTTCAGCGGGAAATCTCTCAGCTGGGCTACACCATGAACACCCATCGGGTGACGCAGGTGGAATTGGAAAACAAAACCCTGCCCATTACCATGAACATGGGGCAGATTAAAGCAATCATGTGCATTGAGATGTTTGACTGGGATTACGACCAGATGCTCTGCGGCCTGGGCATCCCCATTCTGTTCGTGGACGGCCCCGCCAAGCGCGGCGGAAGAAGCCTTCCCGCCGACCAGCTCTATATGGATAATTTTACCGAAATTTCCCGGTTTGTCAACGATATGTTGGGGAAAGGATTTACGAAGATCGGGTTTGTTGGAGATTACGATCATTGCCAGTCCTTTTTTGAGCGCTATACCGCCTTTTATCTGACCATGCTGATGGCTGGGCAGAAGGTTGAGGATCGCTTCGTCATCAAACAGAATCACCGCGAGGAGCTCATGGAAATCATTCCGGATATGCTGGAGCTGCCGGAGGTTTTTGTCTGCGCCAATGACTTTGTGGCGACCGACCTGATGCAGGCGCTGGCCGCTGTGGGAAAGCGGGTGCCGGAGGATGTGCGTCTGTGCGGCTTTGATGATTCCGCCGAATCCCGGCTCAGCAAGCCGCCGCTGACCACGGTGCATATTCACACCCAGGTCATCGCCTATTCCGCTGTCCACCTTCTGATTTCCAGAATTAAGGCACCATCTCTGGATTATCGTACCATCCACACGGAAACCGACCTGATCTACCGGGAATCCACGGGAACGCTTTGAGGTTGTCTATGAAACTGTTTTCTTATGACAGCAAGTTCAGCCAAATCATGCTGAAGCTGTGCTACGGATGTTATCTGAATCTTCTGTGGATGGTATGCTCCCTGCCGGTGTTCACCGCGGGAGCCGCCACAGCCGCCCTGTATGATGTGACCCTGCGCCTTGCCCGGGAGGAAGAGCCGCCGCTGACTGCCCGGTTTTTCAAGGCCTTCCGGGAGAATTTCCGGCAGGCGACCATTCTGTGGCTGATTCTTCTGGGAATTGGGGTGTTGCTGGGCGCGGACGGTTACATCCTCTACCACCTTTATAAAGGCACCACCGGCATGGTGTCCGTGATCTGCACGCTGGGGCTGGCGCTGATCATTGTGGCCGCTATTGCGTATGTAATTGTGCTGCTCTATGTTTTTCCGTTGGTTGCCAGTGTAAAAAACACCAACTGGGCAATGCTGAAAAACGCCCTGCTCATCGGCATTCACTATCTGTTCTGTACGATTCTGGTGTTTGCCATCCATTTTGCCATGTTCTTTGCGGTGGTTGCCATCTACACCCCGCTGATCATCTTTGGCGAGGGCCTTTGCGCTTTGCTCAGCTCCTATCTGCTGGGCAAGGTCATCCGCGCCTGCGCCTATGACCCGGCAGAGGAAAGTGGGGCAGGCCAATGAAGCTGTCCCCGGAGGAGCGCCGCCAGCGTCGGGAAATGTTCCGGCAGCTGAGCCGGGCAAAAAAGCTGGAACACATCTGGCTGTACTACAAAGCGCCGATTCTTTTGACCATCCTGGCGTTGGGAATCCTGCTATCCGGGGTGTATCGGGCAGCTACCAAAAAGGAGCCGGTGGTGTATCTCGCCTACCTGAACGTTTCTGTGGGCGAGGATATGGAAGCCCGGCTGACGGAGGACTATCTGACCTGCCGCGGGTTGAATCCCAAGCGTAACGAGGTGCGCCTCTATCGGAATCTGTACCTGTCCGAGGATCCCGACGCCTCCGACCACGAATACGCCTATGCGTCCCGAATGAAGCTGCTGGCAACGGTCAATTCCAGACAGCTGGATTTGGTTCTCATGAACCGGGAAGCCTACAATCTCTGCTCTGCCAGCGGCTATCTGCTGGATCTATCGGATATTTTGGATTCCGCCTGTCTGACTGCCAATCAGGTCATTCTGGAAGACAATGCCGTGGAGTACAATCTGAATGCGGCGCAGGAATACACCGCCGTAACAGAAACCGTGTATAACGCTCTGGAATTGACACAACTATCTGCGTTTCAGAAAGCCGGTTTTTCTGACAGCGTGTATATCGGTATCATTGCCAATACCCCACGACTGCCTGAGTCCCAAGACTATCTTGACTACCTGATTTCTACCGACTGAAACAATCCAGGGATGTCCCACCAAAAAGTGATGCAGCCCCCAAAATAATGGAGAAATAACAACAGCCGGCTCTATGAAAGAGTCGGCTGTCGCCGTATCATGAAAGTGTGAGGCAAAAACACGCAAAATGTGCCTCGATTCCAGAACGGAGCCGAGGCATTGAATATATGATTTATTCAGCAATCCGCGTTTCCTGCGCTAGCCGAATGCCGACCTGTACCCCGTGTACAAACCCGGAGCGTTCATGATCCCGGCAGAGGGCACAGACAGGGTTGATAATCCAGCCCATTTCCCGTAACGGCGTTCCGTTCAATGCCTGATACAGTTCCGCAAAATCTGCCTTTATTTGGTCATCGTACATCGGGTTGATATCACCGTATGCCTCATAGAGCAGCGACAGGACGGATTCTCCATCTCCAAGATTCAGCTTGCAGGATGCTACATAGGTTTCCAGTTCCCGGATATATTCTCCCATCTTCATACAAAGATCAGTTCCTCTCGGGTGACCCCCTCTGCTCTGGCGCGTATATTGTTCATGTGCTGCACCCATGCCATTGGGTCACTGGCTTTCAGAGCCTCTGTGATACCCTCGGCGGCTTTCATCTGCTCGATCACACGCGCCAGTCTGGTCTGTGACTGCTCATTC
>CAMGCA010000219.1 GCA_946011705.1 uncultured Clostridia bacterium
GGTGTTTATCTTCATTGCTTCCTGGATCGCCGCAGGGCTTTCCTTTACCGCCATGTACGCATGGATGCAGCACAGAATGCTTAAGCAAAAGGAGTGATCTCATGCAGATAGCCCCTGAAACCATGCATCGGATTGCCGCGCTGTTCAAAGGCTTTGATGACCCCACCCGAATCCACATTCTATCCCTGCTCATTGAAGGAGAGCGGTGTGTCGGTGAAATTGCCGATACGATGAACCTGACCCAGAGTGCGGTTTCCCATCAGCTGCGGATTTTGAAGGCAATGAAGCTGATAAAATACCGCCGGGACGGGAAAAACCTGTTCTACTCCCTGGCGGATGACCATGTGCTGTGCATCCTGCAAACCGGCTTAGACTATATCAACACCAACCCATAATCTGGTCGTTTCAATTCTGACCAATTTCATAAGGAAGTAAGTTCCAGCAATGGATCAAAAGGGAACCCGGTGAAAGTCCGGGACGATCCCGTCACTGTAAAAGCGAGCAAACCGCATTTATGTCACTGAGGCATGACACTCGGGAAGGCGCGGTAAGCGATGCGCTTAAGTCAGGAGACCTGCTTATTTCTGGTTTCTGAGATTCTTACGGACGATAGGAAATTCTCTTTGTAAGCCCACCGCCTGTAACCATCGTTACAGGCGGCGTCTGCTTTTCGGCAGAGCCAATGGGGGTTGAGAAATGGTCGGAATCGAACAATATATGCAAAAGGAAGATGAAGCGAATGAAAAACTGTAAAAAACTGATTGCGCTGCTTCTGTCCGCCGCCCTCGCCGCCGGTGTCATGACCGGATGCGGAAGCGCCGACACTGGCAGTACCCCCACCACCCGTCCCGCTGCTGAAAACCGGGAGGGCGAAGTCAACCAGCAGGCCTTTGAGGCGGAGCACGCTGTCGCCACCGACCGCACTCTGACCTTCGGTATTCAGGAATACTCCATCGGTGTGGACCCTGCGCAGGAGGTTAATACCGCCTGGAACTGCTCCCGCTATGGTATCGGCGAGTGCCTGTTCCGTTTTGATAACTCCATGAACGTGATGCCCTGGCTGTGCGACAGCTATACCGTGAGTGATGACCATACCGAGTGGGTGTTCCACATCCGGGACGGCGTTCAGTTCTCGGACGGCTGCCCCTGCAATGCTGCTGCGGTGAAGGCCAGCATTGAGCGGCTGTTCCGGGACAGCGTGGGCGGCTCCTCCAAGCCCAAGACCTTCCTGGCGGAGAAATCCGTGCTGACCGTGGATGATGCTGCCAACACCCTCACCATCGTCACCCCGGAGCCTGTGGTGGATCTGACCAAGAATCTGTGCCATCCTGTTATGATCGTTCTGGATGTAGCCCATACCACCGACTATGTGGCGGCCCCCATCGGCACCGGCCCCTATGCTGCCCAGAAGTTCACCGAGCATGTGGGTATGACCGTTGTCCGCAACGAACACTACTGGAAGGGCGAAGTGCCCTACGCCTCCATTGAACTGCTGTACATGGGCGATGCTTCCGCGAAAGCCATGGCGCTGCAGGCCGGGCAGGTGGATTTGGTGGAAAACATCACCAACATTGCCGACCTGGATAATTTGCGCAACGACCCCAATTTCACGGTTACCATCGCCCCCGGCATCCGCACCGGCATCTGCCACATGAACGTCTCCGAGGGCAAGCTCCTGAGCAACGCCACCCTGCGCCACGCCATTTTCAAGGCCATTGACCGGGATACCATGTGTTCTGTCACCGTTGGCGGACTGTATACCGCCGGTTTCTCCGTTCTGCCCTCTAATCTGGACTATGGCTACAGTAATCTCACCAACCCCGACCCCTATGATCCCGAGGAAGCCATGCGGATTCTGGACGAAGCCGGTATCGTGGACACCAACGGCGACGGCATCCGGGAGCTGGACGGCAAGGAAATCATGCTCAAGTACGTCACCTATCCCAACCGGTGTCTCGATACCTTTGCTGAAGCTGTACAGCAGCAGCTGACCGCGGTGGGCATCGGTGTTGACCTGATTATCTCCGACGGCGCCGGACAGTGGGATTCCTATCAGTCCGGAGACTTTGACATCAACTCCTCCAACTGGAACACCGCCGCCACCGGCGACCCCTGCGAGTATATGAACGCATGGTGGGGTGACTGCGAGGCGGATTACTGCGGCTACAACAATCCCGAGTACAATGAACTGTTCGCAAAGCTCCAGACAACCTACGACGATGCCCAGCGGAAAGATATCATTCAGCGGCTCCAGCAGATTCTGATTGATGATGCCGCCGCCTTCCCTCTGGGCTACTATAATTCCTCCATGATCTCCAATAACGCTGCCATTGGCGGCGCGGCAATCAATACAGCGGATTATTACTGGGTCACCACCGACATCTATCCCGCTGCTTAAGCGGTGCTCGGTGCGGTGCCGGAATCAGGACGCCTGAGTGGGCAGCCCGATGGGAATCGAGCTGCCCACCCGAAAGTCTGCCGTTTCGCACCCGGCTTTGTAACGAATTGGCTGGCGGCCCTGCCGCCGAAAGGGGAGAGCTATTTGAACGCGAAACAACTTGGAAAACGGCTGCTTCAAATCGTCATTGTGGCGTTGGGCATCACGTTTCTCACCTTTTTGATCACCTATCTTGCCCCCGGTGACCCGGTGCGCACTATGTTTGCCGCTACCGGCGTCGTGCCCAGCGAGGAGCTGGTGCAGGAGACCCGAGAGGAAATGGGTCTGAACCGCCCGGTTCTGGTTCAGTATTTCGACTGGCTGGCAGGGTGTCTCCGGGGTGATTTCGGCACCTCCTATTCCTTCCATAAGCCGGTGTCCGCGCTGCTTCTGGCACGGCTTTGGCCCACGCTGAAGCTGTCGCTGATGAGCATGGTGCTGATGCTTCTGGTGGCAGTGCCCATTGGTATGGCCCAGGCAACCCACAAAAATAGCCCCATTGACTATGCCCTCCGGGGCATTACCTTCTTCGGCGTATCCATGCCCAATTTCTGGGTGGGCATGCTGCTGATGCTATTCTTCTGTGTCAGACTGAAATGGCTGCCCGTGGTCTGCTCCGGCGGCGATTTCAAAAGTCTGATTCTGCCCGCCGTCACCCTGGCCTTTGCCATGTCCGCCAAATACACCCGACAGGTGCGTACCGCCATCGTGGAGGAACTGAGTCAGGACTACGTCATCGGCGCCAGAGCACGAGGTGTGCCGGAGTGGAAGATTCTGTGGTGCAATGTGTTTCCCAATTCGCTGCTGCCGCTGATCACCATGCTGGGCCTGTCCCTTGGTTCCCTGCTGGGCGGCACCGCGGTTGTGGAGGTCATCTTCACCTATCCGGGACTGGGCAATCTGGCGGTCAGCGCCATCACCTCCTACGACTATCCGCTGATTCAGGGGTATGTGCTCTGGATTTCGCTGATTTATATGCTGGTCAACCTGGCTGTGGATATCTCCTACAGCTATGTTGACCCCAGAATGCGGGAAAAGAGGTAACAGGATATGGAGTTTATCAAAAAGAATAAAGCGTTCTGCCTGTTTGCGCTTCTCGCCCTTCTCATTATCCTCGGTGCTGTTTTTGCCCCGGTGATTACCGGCGGCATCAGTCCCACGGACGCGGTGCTGCGAGATGCCCTGCAAGCCCCCAGCGCCAGGCATATCTGCGGTACGGACAAGCTGGGGCGGGATGTGTTTGCACGGGTGATCTACGGTGCCCACACCAGTCTCACCGCAACCTTTGCGGTGGTCGCCATCATTTTTGCGCTGGGCAGTGTCCTTGGCGTGCTGGCAGGCTACTTTGGCGGCTGGGTGGATACCATCATCATGCGCGTTGCCGACATGATGGTTTCCTTCCCCGGTATGGTGTTCGCCATTGCCATTGCGGGTATCCTGGGTGCCAGCGTGAAAAATGCCGTCATTGCGGTGGCTCTGGTGAGCTGGACGAAGTACGCCCGGCTGGCTCGTAGTCTGGTGCTGAAAATCCGAAACCGGGATTTTGTATCCGCTGCCATCGTCACCGGCTCCAAAACGCCTTACATTCTGAGGAAATATATGCTTCCCAACGTCATTCCCACACTGGTCATCACCGCGGCTACCGATATCGGC
>CAMGCA010000220.1 GCA_946011705.1 uncultured Clostridia bacterium
CCCTGCCAGCGCCCTATCATCCCGGATGCCGGCAATCTCCCCGCTGTGGGCTTCCCAATACTCAGATGCCTTCTGCATGGCAAGCAGTTCCAGATGGTTTTCCAGCGAACCGATGTCGTCGGGAATGCCATACCGCTGCTCCAAATCCTGCGCAACGGCTTGCTCATGCTCCCGGCTCATCTTCCAGATGTTCGGTGTTCTGGAGTTTTGCCTCGTTCCGGTATCTGCAATATCAAACAGATAGCGAAGGCGCGTGCCATCTCCGCTGTTGTCAACAACTGCAATGCCAACAGAGCCGCGCTTGATATACCGGCGCATCTGCTGATTCCAGATTTCATAGCTGGCGACGGCGGTGGCTTCCGGTCGCTGAAAGTAGATGCTGATTTGTTCATCGTAGGTGTACTTGTAAAAACGCCCTGAGAATTGCAGAAAGTGCGTCCAGTTTTCATAGGTCTGGGTGCTGTTCGCGGCAATGAACTCGGACATTTGGACAAGGGATTTCAGTTTATCTACCATGTGTTCCTCCATTTCTACAGATTGCGGTACAGGTCAAGCTGACGAAACTCCGCAGCAGTCATTCGTTCCAGTTTGACCAGTACCGATTGGGTAAGCTGATAAAGCTGATTGTCTTCCGGGTCATCCAAATCTAAATCCGCAGACATTTTCCTAAGTGCTTTCACCAGTCCCGACTTGCTGCCGGGACAATAAAGCATCATCAGGACTTCTTCATCCCGGCTGAAAGTCATAATGCTCAGCGCTCCTTACTCTTGGATTTCTTCGGGGAGGGGGTATCCTTGCAGGCTTCGGCTTTCTCTTTGAGCTGCACCAGCATGGACGGCGTTTCTTCCAGCTGCGGCGCTTTCCCGTTGTTTATCACGCCATCCAGCATGCTGTAGTCGTCCTCCATGGACATCTCCGCTGCCTTCAGGTAGTTCTGAGGCTCCAGCACCATATCCAGCTTCTGGAATCCCACGGAGTCACAATAGTAACAGCTTACCACACCTGCCTGACGAATGGCTACGATGTCGCTGACAGACAGACTGTGCCCTTTGAAATCCTCCGGGCGATCCATGTTGAATCTTGAGTAGGTACTTTCCAGAAACACATGGATGTTCTGAAATACAGGCAGTGCATCGGTGTAAACGATGTTGTAGTGCTCGGCATTGGGCTTCAAGCCATACTTTTCCAGAAGACGCAGAGCGGAAAACGGCTCAAAGGGTGTGACCTTGCTGGAATCCAGCTGCATAATCGCATAGGAATCCGCCTGACTGTCAAAGAACCGCTCAGCCTGTTCCTGGTATACATGCGATAGATTTGCTCTCATTTCTTTCCACCCCCATTGGGAAAGGTCATGGTGAAGGTGGGACTGCCGTCTGCTTCAATACGCATGAGCACATCGGCAGTAAAGACCCTGCCGGTGCGCTGGCTCTGGCAGTCTTTGAGGCGCAGCCGCTTTTCCCGGATCAGGCGAGCGGCCATGTGCTCGGTCATGGGTTTGCCGATCTTTTTGAAATAGGCGCTGTTCTTCCAGAGGACGAACCGGCACTCCCGGTTGCGGCACATCCAGCCTTTTTCCCACGCGACGACTTCACTTCCACAGTGGGGACAGATTCCGATATTCTGATTGCGTCTCATAAGTGCTTCTGCTCCTTCTACAATTTCATAGGTGTTTACCAGATCGGTAATCATGTGGGCGATTTCTTCCATGAACTGCTCCGGTGTATACTGTTCATGCTCAATCTGGGACAGCTTTTCTTCCCAGTCAGCAGTCATGGAGGGGGACTGAATCTGCTCCGGGGCCACGGTGATCAGCGCTTGTCCCTTTTGCGTTGGGATCAAATGCTTCGTCTTGCCTTTTCCCTTGCGCTCCAGATATCCCTTCTGGACGAGCTTTTCGATGGTCGCCGCTCTGGTTGCCGGGGTCCCGATGCCTTTGCGCTCCGCATCTTCGGGAAATTCATCGGCGCAAGCGGTCTCCATGGCTTGCAGCAGTAAATCCTCAGTGAAATGCTTTGGCGGTGTGGTTTTTCCTTCCTTGATTTCGGCACTCGTGACGGGAACAACAGCGTTGGTTTCGGTATTGGAGATCGTTTTCTCCGGGCTGGCCTTCTCCGGGAAGAACTGATTCACGATGCCTTTCCAGCCCTCGCTGACGACCACCTTGCCTTTGGAAGTGAAAACCTCACCTGCACACTCGGTGGTCACGGTGGTCTCAATAAATCGGTACGGCTCACCAACAGCTGCCAGCAGCCTAATAGAAATCAATCGCAGAATCTCCTGTTCTCCCTTGGGCAGGGCTTCAAGATTCACACTGGCAACCGTACTTGTGGGGATGATGGCATGGTGATCGGATACCTTTTTGCTGTTGATGACCTGTTCGCCGTTCAGAACCACTTCACCGTTCACATGGAATAGCGTTGCTACAACAGGAACCAACTGCTCCAAAATCGGCGCAGCATCTTCGGTAAGATAGCGGCTGTCCGTCCGGGGATAGGTGACCAGCTTCTTTTCATACAGGGACTGGGTGTAGTCGAGGGTTTGCTGGGCTGTGAATCCAAGAATACGGTTGGCGTCCCGCTGAAGTGTCGTCAGGTCATAGAGTTCAGGGGCTTTCTCTGTCCGCTCTTTTCGTTCAATGGACTGAATCAATACATTCTCTTCTTTCTTGCAGGCTTCCAGAAGACTGGCCGCGCTGTCCCGGTCAGGAAATCGCTTACTTCCCAGCTCCATGCCATTGACACAAAGCTGGACAGTGTAGAACGGCTCCGGTATAAACGCGGCAATCGCGGCCTCACGCTGGACGGTCATACCCAATGTGGGTGTCATGACTCTGCCAATGGCAAGAGGCTGACCATACAGGCATGAGAAAAGCCGGGTAGCGTTGATGCCGATAATCCAATCGGCACGCTCCCGGCACAGGGCGGCATGATAGAGGGAATCATATTGGGCGGACGGCTTCAGTTTTTGGAATCCCTCGCGAATAGCGGAATCCTCCATGCTGGAAATCCAGAGGCGGTCAAAAGGTTTCCTGCATCCACTCTGATGATAGGTAAGCCTGAATATCAGCTCTCCTTCACGACCGGCATCGGTGGCACAGATCAGCCGGTCAACATCAGGACGGAGCATGAGGCTGCGCAGCACCTCAAACTGCTTCCTTGTGCGGTGCGAAATCTGATACTGCCACTTGTCCGGCAGTATGGGTAAATCCTCCTTTCTCCATTTTTCGAAATTGCCGTATGCAGTCGGGTCTGCCAGCTCTACCAGATGACCGATGCACCAGCTGACGAGATACCCGTTACCTTCCAGATATCCGTCCTTTCGCTGTCTGGCTCCGATTACGGCGGCAATCGACTGTGCGACTGACGGCTTTTCGGTGACTACCAAATGATACATTGGCGTTTCCTCCTTTTGATGGTATGTACGGGGGTAACAGAAAAGGGACACCAACCATAAAGATCAGTGTCCCTCTATTCGTATGTCCTGTTATACATGGCTCAGTTGGAGCCACGTGCCAAGCCGAGTAGTATGTTTCTTGCGTCCAGCATCTGCGAATCGTTCGGCATTACTTGCAGCACATAGTTCACTCTGCCCAATAGTTTCACTCGGTATGTTTCCTCTGGAATCTCTAGTCCAAGCCGCTGAAGATGGCTTTGGATGCCGTATTTCTGGCAAAAATATATCTCCTGACGCAACTTGCGCCGGTAATCCGCAGGGATGCTCATCTTCTCATTTACGACGATTCCTGTAACGGACTGCTGCCACCCAGGGTGTTGAACCTGGGTTTTCTGTTCATTCAGGAGGAACCCCAGCTTCTTCAATTCCAACCTTACAAAGTCTGTCACTTCTGCGGGATCGAAGTCGCCAGAGAAAGTCATGTCATCGCAATACCGGGTATATGCAATGTTCCGCTCCCGGCACCATTGCCCAAGATGCTCGTCGAATGAGAACATGATGATATTGGTAATTGCCGGTGAGCTGGGTGCTCCCTGGGGCAGGACATCTTTGTAATAACACAGCATCGCCAGGAGGATGCGCAGCGGTTCCGAATAAATCTTCGATGGGAAAGCGGCATCCTTTA
>CAMGCA010000221.1 GCA_946011705.1 uncultured Clostridia bacterium
AATCAGGGCGATGGGGCGGTTGCCCGCCATTTGCAGCCGCTTCATCAGGCACAGGGCCATGAAGTGGCCCACATGGAGGGAGTCAGCGGTGGGGTCAAAGCCAATGTAGAAGGTGGCCTTGCCGTTGTCGATCATATCGCGGATTTCATCTTCGTTGGTCACCTGAGCGATCAGGCCCCGGGCAACCAGTTCATCATACAGTTTCATTTTCGTTTCCTTTCTTATTGCGCCGCGTCACGGCAGATATATGTGATCAATGCCGTACGCAGAAGATTCACGTTGGTTCGTTCCAGAATGGTATCCTTTTTTGTGTGAATTCGGCTGAGATACAGCGTCTTTCCCCGTTTATTCAAGGCGCAGATGCCCACACCCCAGGGGAAATTCGCCTGATCGGAGGGGTAGAAGGAAAAGCCCTGTTCATGGACAAGAATACTCTTTTTCCCGAAATAACCACAGGCTTTATAGAGAGATGTCAAACGTTTCCTGTCTTTTTTCAACTCTTTCGTGGGAAACAGCGTCAGATAATCGCCGTCACCGACGCAGTCCAGATTCAGTACCATCTGCCGGTCAGTCTGGGATTTGTGCGCTTTTCGGTAGGAAGCCGAGCCGATCAGGCCCGCTTCTTCCAGATCGAACAGCACAAAACAGACTTTCTTTCGCTGGTTTCCCGGCATACTTTTGGCGATTTCCAACAGGGTCACTACGCCGGAGGTGTTGTCGTTGGCGTTGCTGGGATTGGCGGGGCCAATCATCATCAAAGCCAAAATGACCCAAATCATCAGATAGCCGCACCAGGAACCGATGGCACCGCTGCCGGTGAGAAACCCCACGCCAAGGCCCATCAGAATACAAACGCCCAGAATCAGAAGCACCAGTACAACCTGCCAGAGCAGAAACGGCCAAAAATTGCAGGGTGTGAGAAAATTGGGGATGGGCAGCCGGGCACAGGTGTCGTAGTGGGCCGTCACCAGATAGTCAGCCTGTTCCGGGTTTCCGATCACCAGATTCCTGCTTCCAAGGCTTCCTGATTCTACAGTACAGGGATACCCCAATTGTTCCGCATAGGATTGGACTGCTTCCCGGAAGGCTTGCTTTTGCTTCTTTGTTTTCCGCACTGGGAAATCCCGGAAAACATCCATAGGCGTTTCAATCATTGCTTCCTACCTCGCCGGAAAGCAGTTCTGCCTGCTTCTTTTTGCCGAAGGAATGCAGGACAAGGTCATAGGCTTCGTCCAGCATATCCTTAAGCACCGCGTCCGGCACCTCACCATCCGCACGGACGGAGTTCCAGTGGACTTTATTCATATAGTACCCCGGCAGCACATCCGGGTACTGCTGCCGGTAGAAGTCCCCGTTGGCAGGCGCCAATTTCATCGTGATATAGTAGGGCTTTCCCGCTTCGTCCAGGCACACGGCGGCAAACATTTTCTCCCCGATCTGATAGCGATACCAGCCCCATTCTTTCTTAAAATCCTTCTGTACCGCCTTCTTTTGCAGCAAATAGTCGTCGACCCACGGATAGTTCATTTCTTCTCTCCCCATGCAAAAACGCCCTCTATCCCACTTGGGATAGAGGGCGCAAAAATGCGCGGTACCACCTCTGATTCGGCACTCTCTCACGAAAGCTGCCCTCACGGCGTCAAATAACGCCACTCGCGGTATCGGGCGAACCCGTCTTTCCCTACTTTGTTTCAGGAAAGCCACTCAGGGAGGTATTTGGGCGCTTTTTCCCGCTGCCTCGCACCAACCGGCAGCTCTCTGGTGGAAAGGGTGCGCTTACTTCATCCCTTCACAGTGTTTACCCGGCTATCCTAGCAAATGAAGCCGATTTTGTCAAGTTTTTTCATTCAATTCCGCAGCATTTCTTCCGCGCTTTTCAGTGTGGTTTCCGTAATATTCGTGCCGCCGATGATCCGCGCCAGCTCCCGCTTCCGGCCTTCCCTGTCCAGGGGCGTAACGGAGGTATAGGTGCGGCCGCCCCGCTCGGACTTGGCAATCAGCAGATGGGTGTCCGCCAGCGCCGCCAGCTGGGGCAGGTGGGTCACGCACAGCACCTGCTTATGGGCGGCAACACTTCGCAGCTTTTCTGCCACCTTCTGTGCCGCGCGGCCGGACACACCGGTGTCCACCTCGTCAAAAATCAGGGTTCCGATCTGATCCTTTTCCGCCAGCACGTTCTTCATTGCCAGCATAATCCGGGCCAATTCGCCGCCGGATGCCACCTTGCTCAGAGGCTTCAGGGCTTCACCGGCATTGGCGGACATATAGAAAGCTACGGCATCCGCTCCGTTCGCGGTCAATTCGGTTTCCGTAAACTCGCAGGAAAACTGCACCCTCGGCATATCCAGCTGGGCAAGCTCTGTCAGAATCCGCTGGGACATGGTCTTTGCTGTTTCCTGCCGATTTTCCCGGAGGATTTTCGCTGCATCCCAGGCCGCCTTTTCCGCGTTTTTGCGGGTCGGTGTCCGGCGCTCCAGCGGGGCGTCCGCGCAGTCCGTCTCGCCCCGCTCCGCCGGGGCCTTAGCAAGATAAGCAAGAATGTCCTCGCAGGTAGTACCGTATTTCCGGCGCAGCTTGTGAATTACATCCAGCCGGGATTCGATTTGCTCCAGCTCGTCGGCGGAATAGCTCAGACTGTCCCGGACATCCCGGACCTCCTCCGCCGCGTCCTGCACCTGATACATCAGGTCGGACACCCGGTCGTGAAGCTCCGAAAAGCTGTCGCTGAATTTGGCCAGCCTTGCCAGAGCGTACTCCGCCTGAGCAAGCAAGCCCGCCGCACCGTCAGATTCGTCGCCGCCATACAGACATTCTACGGCGGTTTCCATGCCGTTACTCAGCTTTTCGGCGTTTTGCAGCACCTTTCGGCGCTCTTCCAGCGTTTCGTCCTCGCCGGTCTCCAACTCTGCCTTTTCAATTTCGGAAATCTGATATTTCAGCGTCTCCATGCGGCGCAGCTTTTCGCTTTCGTCCATGGTCAGGGCATTGATCTCCCGGCGCAGCTTCGCCACAGCCTCATATTTTTCGCTGTAGTCCTGACGCAAAGCCCCATTATCCGCAAAGCTGTCCAGAAAGGCCAGGTGGTTCTCTTCGTCAAACAGGGCCGCGGAATCGTGCTGGCCGTGGATATTGATGAGCTGAATGCCCAGCTTGTGCAGAATGGTCACATTGACCAAACTGCCATTGACCTGGCAGATGTTTTTGCCGTCCAGATGGATCTCCCGGGAAATCACCGTTTCCGGGTCGTATTCCACGCCGTTTTCGGAAAACCAACTCAGTTCCGGCACATCCGTGAATACCGCCCGAACGGCGGCCCGCTGGGTTCCCGTGCGAATCATATCCCGATAGGCCCGCTCGCCTAAGATCGCGGAAATGGCATCGATGACAATGGATTTGCCGGCGCCGGTTTCGCCGGTCAGCACGTTAAAGCCCCGGTCAAAGGATATATCCGCGCTCTCAATGACCGCGATATTCTCAATATGCAGTAAGCTCAGCACGGCTTATTCCCCTTTTCTCAGCTCAGAAGATTCTTGATTTCTCCACAGAAGGCGGCGGCAGAATTGGTATCCCGCATGACGATAAACACGGTATCATCACCGGCAATGCTGCCCAGAACCACACTGCGGCTCATGGTATCCAGCGCCGACGCGGCTGCGTTGGCAAGGCCGGGCAAAGTGTGAATCACAATGATATTCTGGGCATAATCAAAGCTGGTGACGCACTCCCGGAATATGGTGTTGAGCCGCCCCGTAAAGGTGCCGGGCACCTCCCGGGCAGCGGCGGTATAGTGATAGGTGCCGAAGCTGGTCAGCTCCTTGATGATGCGCAGTTCCTTGATATCCCGGGAAATGGTGGCCTGGGTGCTGTTGAAGCCAGCCTCCCGCAGGGCATCCAGCAGCTGCTCCTGGGTCTCCACATTGGTGGTGGAGATGATTTCCATAATCTTTGCCTGTCGTTTTGATTTCAACGTCCTTCCCCCTCTACGCTCTGTTGAATTTCGAGCTTACCACATCATAGAAACTGCGGTCCTTCAACCGGACCAGCCGGGTTTCCAGATGGGATTTCTGAATCGTCGCC
>CAMGCA010000222.1 GCA_946011705.1 uncultured Clostridia bacterium
GCCTGGGCCTGCGGGATTTTCGGGTGCGGACGCTGGGGAATCTGGCCCGGATTCAGGTCACGCAATCCGATTTGCAAACCGTTCTGAAAAACCGGGACGCCATCGTATCCCACCTGAAACAGTTGTATTCCGGCGTAATGCTGGATTTGGAGGTACGCCCATGAATTCCGATATCCGCAAGCTGTTGGAGGAGGTTCAGTCCGGCAGCGTCAGCGTGGACGACGCCCTGCTGAAAATCAAAATGTCCCCCTTTGAGGACATTGGCTACGCCAAAGTAGACCTGCACCGCCGGGTGCGGCAGGGCGCGGCGGAGGTGATCTACGGCGCGGGCAAAACCCCGGAGCAGATTGCCGGGATTATTGACACTATGCGCCGCCACGGGCAGAATCGAATTCTCATCACCCGAATGTCGGAAGAAGCGGCGGAATATGTGGCGAACACTGTCCCGCTGGACTACCGCAAGGATGCCAAAGTGGGCATCGTTGGGGGCTTCCCGGAACCGGACGGTATCGGCAAGGTGGTCATCGCCACCGGCGGCACCAGCGATATCCCCGTTGCCGAGGAAGCGGCTCTGACGGCGGAAATCCTGGGAAGCGAAGTGGTGCGGCTGTACGATGTGGGCGTGTCCGGTGTGCACCGGCTGCTGGCCCACATGGATATGATTATGGAAGCCAGCGTGGTCATCGCCATCGCCGGTATGGAGGGGGCTCTCGCCAGCGTGGTGGGCGGCCTTGCGGACTGCCCCGTGATTGCGGTGCCCACCAGCGTGGGCTACGGTGCTTCCTTCGGCGGCATCTCCGCATTGCTCAGCATGCTCAATTCCTGCGCCAGCGGCGTCAGCGTCGTAAACATCGACAACGGCTTCGGCGCGGGCTTCCTTGCCAACCGCATCAACCACATGGAGGTCAAAAAATGAAAACCTTGTATCTCGACTGCGGCATGGGCGCCGCCGGGGATATGCTCACCGCGGCGCTGCTGGAGCTGCTGCCGGATAAGGACGCTTTTGTAGAGGAACTGAACGGTCTTGGTATTCCGGGTGTTGTTTTTACCGCGGAAATCTGTGAAAAATGCGGCATTTTGGGAACCCATATGAAAGTAACCATCCATGGTGAGGAAGAAGATTCTGACCACCATCATCACCATCACGGCGGTATGGCGGATATCCGGGGCATCGTCAGCGGTCTGCCCATCCCCACCATGGTGAAGCTGGACATTCTGTCGGTTTACGAGGAAATCGCCCAGGCGGAGAGCCACGTTCACGGCGTTCCCGTGGAGCAGATCCACTTTCACGAAGTGGGCACTATGGATGCCATTGCCGACGTGACCGCCGTGTGTCTTCTGCTGCACCGACTGGCTCCCGACAAAATCATCTCCTCCCCTGTCCATGTGGGCAGCGGGCAGGTGCGGTGTGCCCACGGCATTCTGCCGGTGCCCGCTCCCGCCACAGCTTATCTGCTGCGGGGCATCCCCATTTGCAGCGGTGAAATCATGGGAGAACTGTGCACCCCTACCGGGGCTGCTCTTGTCAAGCACTTTGCCACGGAATTTGGCGATATGCCCGTCATGAAGGTACACTCTATCGGTTATGGTATGGGCAGGAAGGATTTCCCCCGGGCAAACTGTGTCCGGGCGCTGCTGGGCGAAAGCGCAGACCCGGCGGAAGGCATTGTAGAGCTTCGCTGCAATGTGGACGACATGACCGGGGAGGCTGTCGGTTTCGCGCTGGAGCAGCTGATGGCAGGCGGCGCGCTGGATGCCTTCACCGTGCCCATCGGCATGAAAAAGTCCCGGCCTGGGGTGCTGATCACGGTGCTCTGCCGGGAAGAAGCAAAGGAAGCCATGGTGCGTCTGCTTCTCACACACACTACAACCCTGGGGATTCGGGAGTTTCCCTGCCAGCGGTACACTCTGTGCCGCACCATGGAAACAGTAAATACGCCCTTCGGCACTGTGCGGAAAAAGGTCAGTTCCGGCTATGGTGTACGCAGAGAAAAATATGAGTATGAAGACCTGGCAAAAATCGCAACAAATCGTGGCATATCCATTCCGGCAGCGGAATCCCTGGTGAATTCCGCCGCCCTGTCCGCGATGAATCCGCATCAGGAGGTAACACGATGAGGTTGAAATCACCTGCCCAATTCCAATACCAAAAGGCCGCGCTGCTGATTGTGCTGCTGGTCGGCTGCGTCATTCGCCTGTACGGCACAGATATCGTTCCCGGGGGCCTGAATCAGGACGAGGCCAGCAGCGGCTATGAGGCGTTTTCCCTTCTATACTACCACATTGACCGGCACGGGCTGCGCAATCCCGTACACCTGATTTCCTGGGGCAGCGGACAGAACATCGCCTACTCCTGGCTGTGTATGCCCTTCATCGCCGTGCTGGGACTGACCGAGTTCTCGGTTCGCCTGCCCATGGGCCTTGTGGGCTGCGCCTCCATCTACGTCTTTTATCTGATGATCCGGGAGCAGCTGGGTGAGCGAAAAGCACTGATCGGTTGTCTCTTCTTTGCGCTGTTCCCCTGGCACATCATGAAAAGCCGCTGGGGCTTGGAGAGCAATCTGTTTCCCGATCTGCTGCTCTGGGGCGCTGCCAGTCTGGTATTCTATCTGTCCCGCAGGCAGTACCGCTACCTGTACCTGTCCGCTCTGATTTTCGCGTTTTCTCTCTATAGCTACGGAACGGCTTATGCCTTTCTCCCATTCTATCTGGCCGGAGTCTGGATCTATATGCTCCTGACCCGGCAGCTGAACTGGAAGCATTTTCTGCTCAGCGCTCTGACTGTCTTTATCATCGCCATTCCCATCATGCTGTTCGTGCTGATCAACTGCACTGATCTGGAGCAATTCCAGCTTCTGGGGATGACCATTCCCAAGCTCTATGTATCGCGTTTTTCCTCTGTGGCAGGAAATCCCCATCTCCTGTGCAATTTGAAATCGCTGCTGAGTATCCTTCTGGATCAGGGCGACGGACTTGCGCATAACAGCCTGCCAAAATACGGTCTGTGCTATCTCTGGTTTGTTCCACTGATTCCGGCGGGCCTGTTCTTAAGCCTGAAAGAACGCCCGAAGTACGGTTTTTTGATACACTGGTGGTTTGTGTGCGCTCTGTGCGTATCCCTGGTCATGGAAGTCAATATTAATCGCGTCAATTTTCTGTGGATTCCGGTGGGATACTACATTTCCTACGCGCTGATGTGGATCGCCGGAAAGGGAAAATATGCCGCCTGCTCTGTGGTTCTGGTCTGCGCTCTGTTGTTCGGCCTGTTTCTTCACGCTTATTTCGTCACCAACCGGGATACAATCAATTTTCAATTTTCCGATTCTCTTGGCGAGGCGCTGACTTATGCCATAGAACAGGATTACCAGTGGATTTACATGGATGGTCGTGTGGATCCTTACATATATGCACTGTTTTACACCCAAACAGACCCGTACAGCTTCCTGGAAACAGTTACCTACATCAGACAGCATACCGCGTTTGAAACGATTGAGTACTTCGGGAAGTATTGCTCGACACCACCTACGGATTTTGCGGATATTCAGGAAAATGAGGCCTATATCGTCGATAACAGCCTTCTGCCGCCTCTGGATCCGGAACAATATCACATACAGCCCTTCCGTTATTTCAGTGTTGTATCCCCAACCTGAAAAACCGCCCCGATTCTTAAGAATCGGGGCGTTCGTATTATTTCAGCGCCTGAATTGCCGCCCGGATCTGGGGGTCATCGGCTGGTTGGAGGGTGCCGTAATAGATGGCGGAGGCGGTTTCCTCGTCCACGTCCACCCGGACGCTGGGGGTGATTCCCCTGTCCGCCAGAGAATTGCCCTTGGGGGTATAATACTTGCCGGTAGACAGCGCCACGGCAGAGCCGTCCCCCAGCGCAATCGTCTGCTGGTAGTAGCCCTTACCCACAGTTGGCTCGCCTACGACCACCGCCGCCTCATACTCCATCAGCGCTGCGGCAAAGAATTCCGCCGCGGAATAGGTATTGCCGTTGACCAGCACCGCCATTGGCATATCCAGAAAATCCGCGTCCGAGGTGTCCACCTCTTCCTTTCCGTCGTAGCTGACG
>CAMGCA010000223.1 GCA_946011705.1 uncultured Clostridia bacterium
TCGCAATGACAGGGAAATCGGGCACTGGTTCCTTAAGTTGATGACATTGCCCCAAAGGGGGAGGCATATTTCATTTTTCCGCCAGACATTCGTCCAGCTTTTCCTGAATCCGCTGTTTCACCAGTGCTGCCACCTCCGCGGGTTTCATTCCCGCGTAGTCCTCCGCCGTGATGGGCTTCAGGTAGTGCACCTGCACGGACACCGGCTTGCTGCCGGGCTGATCCAGCACCTTGAAGCAGTCCACCAGGGCAATGGGCACGATGGGACAGCCGGACTTGGTGGCGCAACGGAAGCTGCCGCCGTGGAACTCCAGCATTTCGTTGCCCTTGCGGCTGCGGGTGCCCTCGGGGAAGATCAGATAGGCTCTGCCGCCCTTGACCTGGTTGGTGACGTTCTGAATCACCGTCAGGGACTGGCGCACATCCTCCCGGTCCATGGCAAAGGACTTGGTGCACAGGGCGATCTGGTGCAGGAAGGGGATGTTGTACAGCTCCTTTTTGAGCACCGCGCCGATGGGACGGTCGCAGGTGGCGGCGATGGCCAGAACGTCGAACATTCCCTGATGGTTGGCGTACAGCATAAAGCCGCCCTCCGGGGGGATATTCTCCTGCCCGGTGACCTGCATCTGCACATTGCCGCCGGTGACGGCGTGCTGTAAGATGTATTGAATGTGCCGGTACTTTTCGATTTCGGGATAATCATCGGTGTGGTTTGCGTATTTGCAGAGCTTAAACCAGGCACCGGGTACCATCCCCAGATTTTTCAGCACCATGGTAACGATTCGATTCATAGAGGAGTTCCTTTCCGGCGGGGACGCCGCCTGCTTGCTGAGAGCTATCATACCATGCCTATGCCGGAAATTCAAACAGTTTTTCTGGGGGGAGCGCGGCGTGTTACACCACCTGAAAAATGTAGAATTTCAGGTAATCCGTCTCCGGTACGTTCCAGAGGATGGGATGATCCGGGGCCTGCTGCCGGGCTTCAATCTGACGAAGCTCAACCCCCGCGTCGAGAGCGGCGGAGCGGAGCATCTTCACGAACAGCTCCGAGGGCATAAAGTGGCTGCACGACGCCGTGGCAAAGTAGCCGCCCCGGGGCAGCAGCTTCAGCGCCCGAAGGTTAATCTCCTTGTAGCCCCGTTGGGCGCTGCCCACGGTCTTCCGGGACTTGGTGAAGGCCGGGGGGTCGAGAATGATAAAGTCGTAGGGGGCCTTACCCTTAGAAGCCAATTCCGGCAAAAGGTCAAAAACGTCGGCAACCACAAAATCCATGCGGTCGGTCAGACAGTTTCGCTCCGCGTTGGCCTTCGCCATCTCAATGGCGGAGGCGGAGATGTCCACGGCAGTGACGTGTTCTGCCCCGCCCATGGCGGCGTTCAGGGCAAAGGAGCCGGTGTGGGTGAAGCAGTCCAGGACCCGCTTGCCACTGGCGAGCCTCGCAATGGCAAGCCGGTTGTACTTCTGATCCAGAAAGAAGCCGGTTTTCTGCCCGTTTTCCACGTCCACCCGGTAAAAAATGCCGTTTTCACAGATTTCTGTTACGGTGCTGTCCGGGGGTGTTTCGCCGGGGAGAGGATACCAGCCCTTGTTCTGGGGCAGACCCTCCAGCTCCCGGATGGCTACGTCGTTGCGCTCATAGATACCCCGGATATCCTGACCGTCGGAGCGGAGAACCTTTACAAGCAGCGGAAAAACCACATCCTTGATCTTCTCCATGCCCACGGACAGGGTTTGGGTCACCAGAATGTCGGAAAACCGGTCAACGGTCAGGCCGGGGAAGCCGTCGGCCTCGCCAAAAATGACGCGGCAGCAGGAAATGTCCCCGCCCATGACGGTTTTCCGGTAGTCCCAGGCGTACTGAATCCGCCGCTGCCAGAAGCTTTCGTCAAAGCGGTCATTGGCGTTGCGGGAAATCAGGCGCAGACGGATTTTGCTGTGGCGGCTCACAAAGCCGGTGCCGAGATATTTTCCCTTTTCACTGACCGCATCGGCAAGACAGCCGTTTTCGCAGTCGCCCTCCTCACGGACAACCTCGCCCTCGTAAATCCAGGGGTGGCCCTGCTCGACCCACCGGGTGCCCTTGGCGGTGATGATAAATTTGGGATAGCTTCGCTCTGCCTTCATAAAAAACCGTCCTTTTTGTGTTTGCACCCAGTATAGCACAGAAAGGCCCAAAAGAAAAGCCGCAATGGTGGATTGATTTTCGGGGGAAAATGCGGTATGATATCGTAGATATGCTATAAAGGTAGCATTACGTCTGTTCTCGCCCCGGGGCGATTGTTTAATTGGAGGATATGTTATGTCTAAAGTTGCGTTAATCACCGGTATCACCGGTCAGGACGGTTCCTACCTTGCGGAGTTTCTGCTGGAAAAGGGCTATGAAGTCCACGGCATCACCCGCCGGGCTTCCATTTCCAATACCGCCAGAATCGATCACCTCATGGGAAAAATCAAGCTCCATGACGGCGATTTGTCCGATTCTTCTTCCCTGATTCGGATTATTTCCATCGTTCAGCCCGATGAAATCTACAATCTGGCAGCCCAGAGCCATGTGCAGGTTTCCTTTGACGTTCCCGAGTATTCCGGTGACGTGGACGCACTGGGCGTTCTGCGGATTCTGGAAGCCTGCCGCATTCTGGGGCTGACGAAAAAGGCCAAATTCTATCAGGCCTCCACCTCTGAACTGTTCGGCAAGGTGGAGGAGGTGCCCCAGCGGGAGACCACGCCTTTCCATCCCTATTCTCCCTACGCCGTTGCCAAGCAGTACGGCTTCTGGATTACCAAGGAATACCGGGAGGCCTATGGGATGTTCGCCGTCAACGGCATCCTGTTTAACCACGAATCCGAGCGCCGGGGCGAGAATTTTGTAACCCGGAAGATTACGCTGGCGGCTGGCAGAATTGCCGAGGGCTTGCAGGATCACCTGGAGCTGGGCAACATGGATTCTCTGCGGGATTGGGGCTACGCAAAAGATTATGTGGAGTGTATGTGGATGATTTTGCAGCACGAAACCCCCGAGGATTTTGTCATTGCCACCGGTGAGCAGCATACCGTCCGGGACTTCACCGAGAAGGCCTTCGCCGCCAACGGCATGACCATCCGCTGGGAGGGCACGGGCATTGACGAGAAGGGCTACGATGCCGAGACCGGCAAGCTTCTGGTGAGCGTGAACCCTCAGTGGTTCCGTCCCACGGACGTGGATAACCTCTGGGGCGACCCCACCAAGGCGAAAACCGTCCTTGGATGGAATCCTCAGAAGACCAGCTATGAAGAGCTGGTGCGGATTATGGCGGTACATGACCGCAAAAAAGCCATGCGGGAAAGGGCTATGAAGGAGGCGTCCGCATTATGATGGAGAAAAACGCGAAGATTTATGTAGCGGGCCACCGGGGCATGGTTGGCTCCGCCATCGTTCGAGAGCTGAACCGGCAGGGTTACACGAATATTGTCACCAGAACCCACAAGGAACTGGATTTGACCCGTCAGGATCAGGTGGAAGCTTTCTTTGAAGCGGAAAAGCCCGAGTATGTGTTCCTCGCCGCCGCGAAAGTTGGCGGCATCGTTGCCAATCAGAACGCCCTGGCAGATTTTATGTACGACAACATGATTCTGGAAATGAACGTGATTCATTCCGCCTGGAAAAACGGCTGCAAGAAGCTGGAATTCCTGGGTTCCTCCTGCATCTATCCCAGAATGGCACCCCAGCCCATGAAGGAGAGCTGTTTGCTGACCAGTGAACTGGAAAAAACCAACGAAGCCTATGCTTTGGCGAAAATCAGTGGCCTTAAATACTGCGAATTCTTAAATAAGCAGTACGGCACGGACTACATTTCCGTCATGCCTACCAACCTCTATGGCCCCAACGACAACTACCATCCCACCCACAGCCACGTTCTCCCGGCTCTTATCCGCCGGTTCCACGAAGCAAAGGTGGATGGTAAAACCGAGGTCACCTGCTGGGGTGACGGAAGCCCCCTGCGGGAGTTTTTGTATGTGGACGACCTTGCCATCCTCGGCGAAGTCCTGAAGAACACCTCCCATCGAGCCGCAA
>CAMGCA010000224.1 GCA_946011705.1 uncultured Clostridia bacterium
GGATCAACTGCTTCATCGTCCGCCTCCTTCTCAGAACTTTCCGCTGCGGCCGCTGCCACCACCGCCGCTGCAGCTGCTGGTACCAGAGCTGCTGCTGTCATCGCTGCTGGAAATCTTGCTGCGAACCTCGGTGGTGTGGGTATAGCGGTCATACTGCTTGCTCAGCTGCAAGCCGCCCGGTGCAACATACTCGTTTGCCTCGACTTTCTGATGTACGGTTTTCATGCTGCGCTTTAAGAACAGACAAATCGCGCCGGACAAGAGGCAGGAGGCTACAACGGCAATCGCAATCAGCAGTGCCGGACTTTCCCGCACGGGTTTTCCTGCGTCAGCCCGGGTCAAGTACTCGTCGCAAGTGCTCAGATAATTGGAAACGCCGCCATACCAGTCATCTTCCTTGAAGTTGCCCAGGAATGCCTTTTCCAATTTTTCCTGACCGTAGCTGTTAAAGGCGGTTTCCGCATACGTACCGTAAACAAACATGGCGTAATCCCGCTCCGCCATGCTCAGCAGAATGATAATGCCGTCCCGGTCATCGCCCATACCCAGTTGATCTCCGTGGTAGAGCTGATACGTGGTTTTGTAAACACCGCCGCCGTCGCCGTACACGGTGTAATCATCTACAAACGCAACGTAGACGCCGCAATGATCGCGCAGGGAAATTTCCTTTGCCTGTGCCTCCAGCTCCGCCCGCTGGGTATCGGTGAGCATGTGGCTGTGGTCGAACACATAGCTCATGCTCTCGCTTTTCAAGGTCCGGGGCACATTTGGCACCGCCGTGGTGGGCGTTGCCGCCGGCTCCGGGTCCGGTTCCGTCTCGCTGGGCGGGCAATTCGCGTTGATATACTCCGTCACGGCATTCATCATGGCATCGGTGGCTTGAATCAGTGCCGTTCCGCTCATGGTCACGTCTTCCCCGTTCCATGCCCGCTCCGCCATGTAAGGTGCCACCGCATCATATACGGTATCCGCCAAATCCTGCGCGCTGCCCCGGGTCTGGCTCAAAAAGGTATAAATGCTCCAATCGTCTTCTGCCAGTGCATAGGTTCCGTCCGGCTGCGCCCGCATCAGCAGCGTCAGGGAAACGCCGTCCCGGTTCTCGCCCCAACCATAGCCGCTGTTTTCATAGACGTATTCCGCAATGTCCATGACGTCGGTATCCGCAGACACATCCTCATCGGTAAATACGTCAATCCGCAGGTCCATCTGCAATTTTTCCGAAAGCTCCGGCAGGGCATGCTCGCCCATGTAATCCAGCTCCACGGAGCCAAGGGAATCGGTCTCGTCATAAATCACACCGTATTCCGACACCGCCATGGCAGGAACACACAGTGTCAGCGCCAACAGGAGCGCCATCAGCAAAGCTGTGAATTTCTTGTTCATGTCCGCCCCTCCTTATCGCAGCATCAGCACTGAGACAATCGTTCCCAAAATCGACAGCGGTGCGGCAATGGCGGCAAACAGCCCCAAAAACCGTCCCCAACTCATGGGAAGGTCGCCCACCAGTTTTCCGGTCTGTCCGTTCATGGCAAAGGTAAAGTCCTTGCCGTGCCACTTCGTGTTCAGCATCCACACCGGCATCAAGGCATAATGCACCTTGCCGCGCTGTAGACTGGAACTGCCGCCGGTTTGAATGCAGGTATCATAACCTCTCACGCTGCTCCGCAGCGCTGCGTCCAAGGTTCCCTGACAGCGCTGATCCGCCCGCTCCCGGCTCTGCTCCACGGTGACGTCGAATCACTCCGCCAACTACCCGTGACGCAAGGCCGTGGAGACGGGATTCAGCTAATTCAAGACAAAGGGATCGATAGAATCCATGTGGTCATCCGGCATTTTACTGGACGCATCCACCGGAACCTTTTCAAAAGTCACTCTGCCGGCGCGGTAAACGTCAAAATGTCTTGTCTCCGTGATTTCATAATCCCCGGAGGTGTAGGTGCGGGAGCGGGTTGCCTGATAATGGGCATCGCCCTCCGCCTCGCCGTCAAACATCCAGAACGGAACATAAATGCCCTGAATTTTCTGAATATGGTTTTCGTTGGTGAAACTCTTGGGCAGGAAAATTTTTCCCGCGCAGTGCTCTTTCAGCGCCTTGACGGCGTCCTCTTTGCTGTACTTGAAGGGGATAATGAAATCCGGTTTCAGCTGACCGGCAAACTGCCCGGGCACCACGGTGGGGTTGCCGCAATAGGGACAGGACGTTGCCGCCGTGCTCTCATCGCAGAGCAGCTCCGCGCCGCAGCTGGGGCAGCTGTAGGCCTTCATGTGCGCGCCCTCCTCGCCCCAGTCGTCGCTGAAGCCGGAGGTATCCCAATCGCCGCCATCGGACGTTTCTTTCTTCTCTGCGGCCTTTTCCTCCGCCGCCTGCTGCGCTGCCGCGGCCTTCTCTTCTTTCTCCGCGTAGAGCGCCTCGATCTCCGCAACGTCATAACTCGCGCCGCAGTATTCGCACTCCAGCTTACCGGAAGCGCCTACGAAGTGCAGCGGACCGGTGCAGCCGGGGCATTGATAGTTGGTTACCTGTGCTGGCATAGATGGTTCCACCTCTTTCTTTTTTCTCACAAGGAAGCGCCCGCCCGCGCTGCGGGCGGGCGCCGTTTGATACGCTGTGGTCAGGCAAAATATACCGATGAACTTACTTGATCGTCATGCCGCTGAGGATGACGTCGGGCATCGTACCCGGAACGCAGTCAATATCTGTCAGTCCAATGGACAGCGCACGCCCATCGTCGATCTGCGCGACGTACTCGATCCAGTCGTAGCCGATGCGCTTGTAGGTGCGGCCCTTGAAGGTGATACCGCCGATCACGCGATCATCGATATCCTGATAGTTTTCAAAGTCATCCTTGTAGTAGTCGAAGTCCTCCACATTGGCTCTTACCTCGAATCTGATGGCGCCCGCGCCGAAGGCTGTGGGATCGTCGTTTTCCACAAGGCATTTCTTTCCCTCGTCATACGACCAGCCGGACTCGGGGATCTTCGTTGTGATCTTGACCGCGACATCATCGTGCGCGAACTGCGTGACGGTTACGGCGAAGTCCTTCATCTTAGTGTTTGCGGGGGCTGCCTTATCCGCCTCAGCCGCCTCAGCCTTCACGGTGTCAAGATACTTTTCGATGGCTTCCTTGCCGGAGAAGCCGCTGGTGTTGAAGGCGCTGACCTTATAAACGCCCGGTTCCTCCTCGGCGAAGTTGACGTAGACGTAGTGGCTGGGATCGTCCTTCGAGACCCACTTGTAGTAGCGCTGGTTCCTCTTCATGTGGTCGCTGTACTCTTCCTTGACGAACTCGCCCTCCACGCCGAAGTAGTCGACGAGGCCTTCGTAGGTGGTGTCAAAAATATTGTTATTGACCTCGTTCATCCACACGTAGCCCTTCTGCACCGCTTCCTCGCTCACAAGGCCGGTACCGCTGGGAGCATTTGAATTGCCGCTCGGCGCTGTGGACTTCGTATCGCCGCTGCTTGCCGGGGCGTCCGCGCCGATGGCGTCCGGCATGGACTTGCCCGCCTTGATGAGGGGCAGATACCAGTCGTCGTAGGACTTGGGGCGAGAATCCTCATCCGCGTCGTCCCAGTAGGTTCCCCACGGGCGCAGATAGATTTCGTAGTAGAACTCATCGTCGCCGTTTTCGTAGTAGCCGTCGATGCAGATGAGATCATCCCGATCCGCCAGGCCGGGGTCAACGATCCAGTCCGCGTGCCCGATAGCGATATCCGTGAACTGGCCGTCCTCGGAGGTCATCGTGCCGTGCTCGCCGGTACCGGCGGTGCTCAGGGTGACATTCACCTTCGCCATGAGGCTGTCTCTTGAGTAGTCCTCATCCCAGAGACGGACGACGCAGGTCTTGTCCGCGCCGATGTCAATATTGCCGCAGATATCCCACCAGTCGCCCTCCATGTCCTCGTAATAGCCCGAGCAGCCGGTCATCTTCCACCAGCCGTACCAGTCGCCGTTCCACCAGTCCAGCAGCGTGTCGCCGGTTGCTGCCGCTTCGGAGCCGCCCTCCTTCCGGAAGGTTATGGTAACCTCATCATTGCCCCAGATGT
>CAMGCA010000225.1 GCA_946011705.1 uncultured Clostridia bacterium
GGGCGTGGAGATGGAGGTTGAAGCGTGAAGATCGAAACCTGCATCGACTCCCTGGTTTCCTACGCCATGAATCGGGGACTGGCGGAGCCGGTTGACCATCAGGTTCTCACCAATCGGCTGCTGGATATCCTGCGTCTGGATGACTATGAACTCTCTGACGAGCCGCAAAGTGAGGATTTGGAGGAAATTCTGGCGGGCATTCTGGACTATGCGGTTGCGCATGGTCTATGTGAAGACAATATTACCGCCCGGGACATCTTCGATACCAGAATCATGGGCGCGGTGACGCCCATGCCCCGGGAAGTAGTGCGTACCTTCCGGGAAAAGTACGCCCGCAGCCCGGAGACGGCTACGGACTGGTATTACCGATTCAGCTGCGATACCGATTACATCCGCCGTTACCGCATTGCGAAAGATATGCGCTGGAAGTACCCCAGCCAGTATGGCGAGATGGACATCACCATCAACCTGAGTAAGCCTGAGAAAGACCCCAAGGCCATTGCCGCCGCGAAGAATGCCCCTCAGACTGCCTACCCCAAGTGCCAGCTGTGCCGGGAGAATGAGGGCTACGCCGGGCGCATGAACCATCCTGCCCGGGCCAACCACCGCATCATCCCCATTACGGTCTGCGGCGAGGACTGGTGCCTGCAATACTCTCCCTACGTCTACTATAATGAACACTGCATCGTTTTCAATTCCCAGCATGTACCCATGAAGATCGATCGGTCGGCTTTTGAAAAGCTGCTGGACTTTGTGAAGGATTTCCCCCACTACTTTGTTGGCTCTAACGCGGACCTGCCCATTGTGGGCGGTTCCATTCTCAGCCATGAGCATTTTCAGGGCGGACATTATCAGTTCGCCATGGAGAAAGCAGGACTGGAAAAGGAAGTCTGCTTCAAAGGATTCGAGGACGTAAAGGCGGGAATTGTGAAGTGGCCTATGAGCGTCATTCGTCTGGACGGCAGCGACCCACAGCGGTTGGCAGAGCTGGCGGACAAGATTCTCACTTGCTGGAGGGGCTACTCTGATGAGAGCGTGGGCGTGGTGGCTTTCTCTGACGGAGAACCCCACAATACCATTACCCCCATTGCCCGCCGCCACGGCGAACTCTACGAGCTGGATCTGGTGCTGCGGTGCAACATTACCACCCCGGAGCATCCGCTGGGCGTGTTCCACCCCCACGCGGACAAGCACCACATCAAGAAAGAGAACATCGGCCTGATCGAGGTCATGGGCCTGGCGGTTCTGCCCAGCCGCCTGAAGCAGGAGCTGACGGATTTGGCGTCTGCCATTGTGTCCGGGACGGATATCGCTGCCGATGAGGTTCTGAATAAGCACGCCCCTTGGGTGGAGGAACTGAAAAAGCAGTATACATTCACCGAGGAAAATGCGCTGGATATCATCCTCAAGGAAACCGGAAGGGCCTTTACCGAGGTACTGGAGGATGCGGGGGTCTACAAGAACACCCCCGATGGCCGGGCGGCGTTTCTCAAGTTCATCGGCGCGGTCAACGCACAATAATAAAGGAATGCTCCCGGCAGAACAGCCGGGAGCGTTTGTGTTATTTTTTGAAGAATCCAACCAGACCAATGACGAAGATCACGAACACGATGACCGGCAGGACGTAGGTCATATAGGGCCGCATCCACTTTGCTACCTTCAGGCCGGTGCCCTCGTTGGCCTCTTTCATGAATTTCTCCCAGCCCCAACCATAGCGGGTGGTGCAGAACAGAATGAAAATCAGGGAGCCCAGGGGCAGCATCAGATTGCTGACCAGAAAATCCTCGCTGTCCAGAATGTCGTGCCCGGCGATGGGCCGCACATTTTGCCACAGGTTGTAGCCCAGCAGGCAGGGCAGGCTCAGCAGGAAAATGCCCACGCAGCAGACAAGACAGGTTTTCTTTCGGTTCCAGCCGGTCATTTCACTGACGCAGCAGACGATATTCTCAAACACCGCCAAAACGGTTGAGAAGGCGGCGAAGGTCAGAAACAGGAAAAACAGGCTGCCCCAAAACCTACCCAGGGCGATGTGGTTGAACACGTTGGGCAGGGTCATGAAGATCAGAGCGGGGCCGCTGTTTACGTCAACGCCATAGGCAAAGCAGGCGGGGAAGATGATAAGGCCGGAGCACAGGGCCACCATGGTGTCCAGCAGACTGACCCGGACGGCTTCTCCCATGAGGGCGTGCTCCTTGCCGATGTAGCTGCCGAAAATGGCCATGGCGCCGATACCGAGGCTCAAAGTGAAGAAGGCCTGATTCATGGCGCCTACGATTACATTGCCCACGCCGATTTCCGCCATCCGCCGGAAGTCGGGAATCAGATAGAAGCGAAGGCCCGCGGAGCCGCCGGCCAGGGTCATACTGTGGAAAGCCAGCACCCAAATGAGGACGATGAGGGCCATCATCATCCACTTGGTGACACGCTCTAAGCCCTTCTGGACGCCCAGAGAGATGACGGAGAAACCAATCACTACCACAACGCCCATATAGAGGGCCATTTTTCCGGGGGAGGCCAGCATTTCTCCGAATTTTGCTTCAATTCCGGCGGTGTCCAGTCCCAGGAACAGGCCGGCGGCGGTGTCCACAAAATATTGCAGCATCCAGCCGGCCACGGTGGTGTAGAACATCATCAGCACCACGTTGCCCAGCAGGCACACATAACCGTGCCAGCCCCATTTGCTGCCGGGCTTCAGCTCCTGGTACATTTTCAGAGGACTTTTCTGGGCGGCCCGGCCCATGGCAAACTCCATGGTCAACACCGGAACCCCCAGGGCCAGAAGAAACAGCAGGTAGATCAGCACAAACGCACCGCCGCCATACTGCCCGGTCATCCATGGGAATTTCCAGACATTGCCGATACCGATGGCGCAGCCTGCGCTGAGGAGAAGAAAGCCCAGACGGCTTCCCAGGTGTTCACGCTGCATGGCAGAACCTCCAAGATCATTGACAGTTGACAATTGACAGTTAACAATTCATAATGTAAGTAAACTTTCAAAATTATACTGGCATATTCACAGGATGTCAACAACAATGTGATATTTACGCCGTTTCTTTTCACATGAAAAGGATTACAATGGGGGAAGAGTATGCGAATTACGGCTTTGATGGACAACAAGCTGACTGGGCGGAAAGATCTGATGTGCGAGCACGGTTTGTCGCTGCTGGTGACCCGCGACGGAAAAAGCGTCCTGTTCGACTGCGGCAGCAGTGAAAAAATGCTGTACAATGCCAGAAAGCTGGGCGTTGATTTGGGGAAGCTGGACGCGGTGGCGCTCAGCCATGCCCACTACGACCACACCGGGGGCTTCCGTTTCTTGGCGGAACAGTATCCGGTTGCCAGAATTTTCACCGGCCCGGGGTTCTTTGCGGAAAAGTACGCCGTCAGCGACAACTGTTACAGGAGCCTCGCTGCCGGGTTTGACCAGGCGTTTCTGGCGGAGCGGGGAATTTCCCACACATTTGTGGAAGGTGTGGTGGAAATTCTGCCCGGCGTCTACGGGATTTCCGGGTTCCCCCGGGTCGAGCCCATGGAGACCATCCCGGAACGGTTCCTGCGCCTGACGGAAGCGGGGCTGATCCCGGACGATTTTCGGGACGAGCTCTGTCTGGCGTTGGAAACCGGAGCGGGAATCGTGGTTCTGGTGGGCTGCGCCCATCCGGGGATTATCAACATGGTTCGCCATGTGGGCGCGAGGCTTGGGAAGCCTGTCCGGGCGGTGCTGGGTGGGACCCATCTTTCGGAGGCGGACCCGGCAAGAATCCGGTATACCGTAGACGCGCTGGAGGAGATGGGGGTCACGCTTCTGGGTCTGAGCCACTGCTCCGGGGACGGGGCGGAAGCCCTTATCCGGCAGCGGGAGGGCATTACAGCCTGCCATTTGGGCCCCGGAGACTGCGTGTTTTTTCCGTAAAGTGGAACATAGCGGCGGCCACTGGCCGCGGACAATGCGGCCCGCAAGGCGGGCGGCTAATGCGTTACGAACTCTGGCGGTAGTCGTTACACCATTGGACCTGCTCGACCGTAAGTG
>CAMGCA010000226.1 GCA_946011705.1 uncultured Clostridia bacterium
ATTGTCATAGACGGGACGGCTTTTCGCCACCGCATCGGCCTTGCCGTTGCCGTAGGCCGCGTCCTTTTCCTTGACGGCGCGCTTGCGGAAGTTGTCGTACTCGGCGGCAACCCGCAGGCGGGCGTCATGCTCGGCATTATATTTTTCCTCCCAGGGATTTGCCTCCGGGGCCGCTTCCTGGGCGGTTTCCTCGGGAACCAGCTCCTCCTCGAGAACGGGGGTTTCCTCTACAGCTTCTTCATTCATCTTCTTTTCTTCTGCCACGTTCATTCCTCCATATTTCACACGCCGCATGGGCGTTCATCTACTCTTTTTGTTCCTCCGGCTCTATGCTGCCCGGCAGCTGGGGCTGTTCGGGCTTGGCGAACATCTTCGACAGGCTCTCGGCAAAGTAGCTTAAGCGGGCGGTGACTTTCGCGTAATCCATTCGGGTGGGGCCAACCACACCGATCATGCCCTGCATTCCGTCGCCGATGTCGAATTTCGTCATGACCACGGAGGTGTCCTTCAATTCCTCGGACACATTTTCCGGGCCGACAATGACCCGGGTGCCGTTGGTGTTCTCCATGACTGCCGGGAGGTTGCTCAGGGCATCCTCGTCGATGGAGGCCATGACCCGCTGGGCTTTGTCCACGTCCCGGTACTCGGGAAGCCCCAGAAGCCGGGACTGTCCGAACACCGCCACATTGGTGGATTCGCTCTGCCGCAGGGTTTCCTGAACGAAGTCCACAATCACGGGAACCAGAGAAGCGGCGTTTCCCGCCGAACGCATGACCTTATCCATCTGCTCGGCTGTGATATGCTCCGGGGAGATATCGGTCATGGAGGCGTTAAGCACCGCGCTCAGGAGCTTCAGGTCGCTTTCGGAAGCGTCCAGCGGCAGCTTGATGAGCTTGTTGACCACCTGCTCGTTGGAGAGCATCAGCACGGCAATGACGCTGCCGGGCCCAGCCAAAATCAGATCGTACCGTTTGACGCTGAGGCTGCGGCTGCGGGAGGCGGCGGAAATCGCCGGAAGCTCCGTTGCCTGGGACACAAGCCTTGCCACCTTCTCCACCATTTTATCCACACGCTGCATTTTTTCTTCAATGGCGTTGTTGATGGATTTGGTTTCGTCGAGGCTCAGGCGGTAGTCCATCATCAGTTCATCCACATACAGCCGATACCCGGAAGCGGAAGGAATCCGTCCGGCGCTGGTGTGGGGCTGCTCCAGATAACCCATGGCGGTCAGCTCCGCCATTTCGTTGCGGATGGTGGCAGAGGAGTATTTCATGTCGGGAAGCTCGGTGATGGCCTTGGAGCCCACCGGCTCGGCGGTGCGGATATACAGGTCAACCACGGATCGCAGGACCTTCTTTTTCCGTTCACTCAGTTCCACATTCACGCCTCCTCTCATTAGCACTCACTCTTCCTGAGTGCTAAGCACACTATACCAGAGAGTGCCAAAAAAGTCAATGGGTTGATTTTGAATTATTCATTAACATTTGGCCGCAGGGCGGCCGGCCAATGCGTTACGAACGCTGGTGGTAATCGTAACACCATTGGGCATTGCTCGGTATCGCCACCACTCAGTCATCATCGTGTCCGTACGGACGACGAGTTGCTGCGGACAATGCGTTACGAACGCTGGTGGTAATCGTAACACCATAGGGTTCTGCTCGGTAACGTTACCCGTATGTCATTGCGAGGGAGCGAAGCGACCGTGGCAATCCGTTCTCCTTTGGTATTGTGTTAACGCTTTCTGTCTGCAAAGGGAAAGCGGATTGCCACGTCGGGCTTCGCCCTCCTCGCAATGACAGAGAAATCACGTTGCAATACCATATAATATAACTCCGCTCTCCACTCTTCACTCTGAAAACTAAAAAAATGCTTGACTTTTTCCAAATAATCCATTAAAATGGTTCAGTCTGCGAATGCGGACAATCCTTGCTCCCGGCGTGACCGGGGGCCAAAAGTCCAAAAGGAGGTGCAATCAACATGGCTAAGATCACCGGTAAGTATGAGGTGCTCTACATCATCGACCCCACCCTGGGTGAGGAGGGCATCGCAGCACTTGTGGAAAAGTTCAAGGCAATGGTGGAGGCGGAGGGTACCGAGCTCACCGTTGACGAGTGGGGCAAGCGTCGGCTGGCCTACGAGATCAACGACCTGAACGAAGGCTACTACGTTCTGATGAACTTCGAGTCCAAGCCCGAGTTCCCCGCCGAGCTGGAGCGCGTGATGAAGATCACCGAAGGCGTTATGCGCTGCCTGACCACCGCAGTGGAGGCGTAAATCCATGCTCAACCACATTACCATCATGGGTCGCCTGACCCGTGACCCCGAGCTTCGCCGGACCGGCAGCGGTGTCGCCGTTGCCAGCTTTACCGTGGCTGTTGACCGTGACTTCGGCGGCAGAGACGGCGGCGAACGGGAAACCGACTTCATTGACTGCGTCGCTTGGCGTCAGACCGGAGAATTTGTCTCCAAGTATTTCACCAAGGGCAGTATGATCGTGGTTTCCGGTCGTCTCCAGATTCGCAACTGGAACGACAAGGACGGCAATAAGCGTCGCTCTGCCGAGGTTGTCGCGGACAACGTCTATTTCGGCGAGAGCAAGCGGAGCGCCGAAAGCAATTCCTCCTATGGCGGCAACGCCTACGGCGGAAACAACTACGGCGGCAGCTCTTACAGCGCCCCGGCCCCCGCTCCCGGCTACGGCGGCTATTCTGCCCCCGCCAGCGCTCCGGCTTCCGATTTCGCGATGCTGGAGGACGACGACGCCCAGCTGCCCTTCTAAGGGAACATTGTTTCCCATCTGAACTTTTCTACTAGACTTACAAGGAGGGAAAACCCATGGCTAACGAACAGCGTATGCGTCCCCGCAAGCGCAAGAAGGTTTGCGCGTTCTGCGTGGATAAGATGACCGCCATCGACTACAAGGACACCGCGAAGCTCCGCCGTTACCTGTCCGAGCGCGGCAAGATTCTGCCCCGCCGTACCACCGGTACCTGCGCCGCTCATCAGCGTGACCTGACCACCGCCATTAAGCGCGCCCGTCAGATCGCCCTGCTGCCCTACGTCGCTGACTAATTCAATCCGTGAATCACGCCCTGAAGCACACCGCTTCAGGGCGTTCTTCATTTGAAAAAAGCCTTCCTCCCGGGGGAAGGCTTTCTGTACCATTTCATCGAAAAAATTTTGCGTTTTCCCCTTGTACCCATAAGGTAAATGTTGTACAATATACCATTATGATAATATTTTCCCTCTGGGAGGAGGACGAGAAATGGACAATAAACGCATTTTTACTGACGAAGAGCTGCACTACCTCCGGCTTCTGGCCCGGCAGTACCCCACGGTGGAGGCCGCCGGCACGGAAATCATCCGGCTGCAGGCCATTCTGAACCTGCCCAAACCTACGGAGCACTTCATGTCCGACATCCATGGCGAGCATGAGGCGTTTCTGCACATTCTGAACTCCGGCTCCGGAGAAGTCAAGGAAAAGCTGGAGGAATTGTTCGGAAATTCCATGACCAGGAAGGATCGCAACGATCTTGCCACCCTCATTTACTACCCCACCTCCAAGCTGGCGCTGGTTGCCGATGAGGAGGAGAATCTGGACGAGTGGTACCGGCTGACCATCCACCGTTTGGTTGACCTGTGCCGGTTCGTGTCCACCAAGCACACCAGAGCCAAGGTCCGCACCTATATGGACCCAGATTACGAGCAGATTCTGGACGAGCTGATTCATCTGGTGGAGGAGGGCGGCTCCCGCCGGGATCAGTACGAGAACATCATCAATACCATCATCCAGATCGGCCAGGCCGCCGATGTGATCCGGGCCATCTGCAAGGTCATCAAATCGCTGGTGGTAGACAAGCTGCACATTGTGGGCGACATTTTCGACCGGGGCCCCCGGGCGGACATCGTCATGGACAGTCTGATGACCAGCAATAATGTGGATATCCAGTGGGGCAACCACGATGTTCTCTGGATGGGCGCGGCCTCCGGCTCCCGTACCCTGGTGGCCACGGTTCTGGTCAACT
>CAMGCA010000227.1 GCA_946011705.1 uncultured Clostridia bacterium
TTACCAAGGAGAAAACGGATTGCCACGTCGCTGCGCTCCTCGCAATGACAGTGGTTAACGGCACTCCGGTGCTTAAGTTGATGACATTGCCCCTTTGGGAAAGACATTGCTCCCGTTTCCTGAGCAGTTCCTGTCGAGGGACCCAAAGGATGTCGGTTGCTCACCAGCGTTCGTAACGCATTGGCTGGCCGCCCCGCGGCCCGCCGCAAAAAAACATCCCGTCCGCAGCAGGACGGGATGTTTTGTTTGCGAATTGTTATGCCAGCATCTTCATGATGTTCGCCACCAGAATGCCGCAGGGGGTGCCGATGACGTAGCCCAGCAGAGCCATCAGAATGCCCACAGGCACCAGGGAACCAGCGTAGGAGCCGGCCAGCACGGGTGCGGAGGCGGTGCCGCCGATGTTCGCCAGAGAAGCGACTGCGGCGGTGAACATATCCAGCTTGAACAGCTTGCTGAAGATCAGCAGCAGCACGGCGTGGATAGCCAGAATGATGAAGCCGGTGAGAATCCAGGCGGGAGCGTCCGCCAGCTCCAGCAGGCTTGCCCGGGAGGCAAGCAGGGCGATGACGGTGTACAGCAGCAGGTTGGAAACCTCGGTGGAACCGGCCACCTTGCCCAGAGGAGACACGGCGGCAATCAGGCCCAGCACGGTGATGAACAAAACGGTCCAGGTGGCCTTATCCAGGAAGGGCAGGGAGCCGTTCAGCGCCTTGCCCACGTTCTGGCCCACGGCGGAGACGGTCAGGGCCACACCGATGAGCAAGATCATGCTCTGGAAAGAGACGGGCTTGGTGTTCAGCTTGGCATCGTCCGCCAGCTTGGAGGACACCTCGTCCAAAAGCTTCGTGTCGGCCTTGCTCCACTTGTTGAACTTGGGAGCCAGCTGAATGGCCCACAGCAGGAACATGACCCACAGGGAGTAGTCGATGGAGTCAATGACCAGGGCATAGCCCATATCCGCCTCGCTGATGTCGAGAGCCGCCTGCACAGCCACCATGTTGCCGGAACCGCCCAGCCAGCTGCCGCACAGCGCGCCCAGACCCATCCAGGCATCGGAGCCGATGACGCCCTTCATCAGCAGGAACGCCACAACGAAGCCCACCATAATGGTAACGGCGGCGGTGAAGAAGCCCAGCAGCATCTTGGGTCCCAGCTTGATGATCTTACGGATGTCGCAGCGCAGCAGCATGGTGAAGATCATGGCGTAGGTCATGCTGTTTTTCAGTGCGCTGTAGGCGGGCTTGGTTTCCGCCATATCCCACACGCCCAGAGTGCACAGCACCATGGACAGCAGGTACAGCAGAACCACAGCGGGGATAAACTTAAAAATCTTCCAACCCGTGTTCTTTTCCAGGGTTACCAGAGCGCCTGCCAGCAGCAGCAGGACCGCTACATAAGTAAAGCCATTGGTAATCATAGTAATCCTTCCTTTACTTTTTATTCTTTCGGAAACCCCCGAGGGCTTTGGCTGCAATCCCGAAGGAACTCACCCATCTGGCACTTCCGCAGTGTACGAGTTAATCGATATAGATGAGTCTGCCGTCCTCAATGCCGGTAATGCCAAGGCCGGGGGCATCGGAAACGGTGATGTCCTTCTCGTTGAACACCGCGCCGCCCAGGATGGGATCCTCGCTGCACAGCACCGGGCCGTCCAGATCCACCTTGGTGATGATGTTCTTGGCGCAGCTCAGGTGTACGGCGGCGTTGACGGAAATCTTGGCTTCCAGCATACAGCCGATCATGCACTCCACGCCGAAGACCTCCGCGGCGGAGGCGATTTTCAGGGCGTTGTACAGACCGCCGCACTTCATGAGCTTGATGTTGATGAGGTCAGCCGCGCCCATCTTCATAATGGTCATGGCATCCTCCGGAGAGAACACCGCCTCGTCCGCCAGAACGGGAACGTAGCTGCGCTCGGTAACGTACTTGAGGCCCTCAAAGTCGTGAGCCTTGACGGGCTGCTCCACCAGTTCGATGTCCAGCCCCTGCTCCTGCATTTTGTTCAGGATTTTCACGGCTTCCTTGGGCTGCCAGGCCTGATTGGCGTCGATGCGGATGACCACATCCTTACCCACGGCCCCCCGGACTGCTGCCAGCCGGGCCACATCCAACTCAGGATTTACGCCCACCTTCATTTTCAGACAGTCGTAGCCCCGGTCAAGGGCGATAAGGGCATCCTTCACCATGGTCTCCGGGTCGTTGACGGAGATGGTAATGTCCGTTACGATTTTCTTGCGTCCGCCGCCCATAAGCTTATAGACGGGAATGTTATACAGCTGGCCGTACAGATCCCACAGGGCCATATCCACGGCGGCTTTCGCGCTGGTGTTGCCCACGATGCACTTCTGCACCGATTGCAGCAGGGGCTCAAATTCGTCCACGTCCCGGCCCACAATGGTCTTGGCGATGTGATCCTGAATGGCGCCGATGATGGCCCCGGTGGTATCGCCGGTGATGGCTCCCGTAGGAGGGGCTTCGCCGTAGCCCACAGCCCCGCAGTCGGTGTGAATCTCAACGATCACATCCTCCACGGAGTTGACGCTGCGCAGCGCCGTCTTAAAGGGCGTGCGCAGAGGGACGGAAATCCGGCCCAGACGAACCTTTGTGATTTTCATGGGAATGCTCCTTCCTTATTTCGCCATTTCATACATGGCGGCGGCAATCATCTGGGCGTTTTCCATCAGCCGGGACAGCTCCAGAAATTCATCCGGCTTGTGCTCCCGGATTTCGTCCCCGGGGAAAATGGGGCCGAAGGCCACAATATTCGGCAGACTCTTGGCGTAGGTGCCGCCGCCGATGGATTTGGGCTTTCCATCCAGCCCCGTCTGCTCCCGGTAGACCTTCATCAAAGTGCTGACCAGCTCGCTGTCCTCGCTGACGTAGAGCTTGGCCTTGTGCAGCTCGGCGGCCTTGGTAAAGCCGGCATCGGCGAATTTCCCGTCCAGAATCGGAGCGCAGTCGTCATAGGCCTTGGTCACGGGATAGCGGTAGTTGATTTTCATTTGCAGGCTGCCGTTTTCAATGGACAGCGTGCCCCAGTTCAGGGTCAGCTTGCCGGAAACCTCGTCGGACAGGGCGATGCCGGCAGACAGTCCGTCAGTTTCCATGCCCAGGGTTTCCGCAAGGAAATGAATCGTTTCTTTGGTCTGGCCATCCAGCGGCAGGGTATCCAATGCCAGCACCAGCCGTCCGATGGCGTTTTCTCCCAGCTCCGGAGTGCTGCCGTGGGCGCTTTCGCCCTCGGCTTCCACAAACAGGCCGTACTCGGTGGCGGTGAAGCGGAGCTTGGGGGCGTGCAGCGACGCCAGCCGCTGGGCCAGTTCTTTGGAGCAGGCAAGCTTTGCACAGGCGGAAGCGGGAACCACGTTGGGGGCCGTGCCGCCATGGAGGGAAATCAGCCGCAGATCGCCAATCTGATCCATTTCCCGGGTGTAGGTCACATTGATAATGCCCTTTTCGCCGTTGATCACCGGGTACTCGCCGTCAGGGGTGAAGCCCATCACCGGAATTTCTCCGTTGTGGGCAAGGTAGTACTTCATATCGGCAGAGCCACTCTCCTCATTGCAGCCCCAGAGCACCCGAATCCGTCGGCGGATGGGCAGGCCAGAATCCCGCAGGGCCGCCAGGGCAAACAGCGCGGCAATGGAGGGGCCTTTGTCATCCATGGTGCCCCGGCCGAAAATCCGGCCGTCCCGAATCTCGCCGCCCCAGGGGTCAAAGCTCCAGTCATCCCCGGCGGGCACTACATCCAGGTGGCCCAGCACCGCGATCATTTCCTCGCCGGATCCGTACTCGCACCAGCCCAGTTGGCCGTCCATATTCACCGCGGCGAAGCCCAGCTCTTGCGCCGCCGCCAGGACGTGGTCAAGGCTCCGTCTAACCTCGCTGCCGTAGGGCGCTCCCGGCTCCGGCTCTCCCTGAACGCTGGGAATCCGCAGATTCTCCTGAAGACACCAAAGCAGGGCAGGCTCTAATTTTTTCACACATTCCTTCAGTTCCCTAGCTGACCTCCTAAAAGCC
>CAMGCA010000228.1 GCA_946011705.1 uncultured Clostridia bacterium
GCGGGATGCCGTGCGGACCTTGGCAACGGAACAGTATGAAATGCGGTTCCCGCCCAGGATGGAGCTGGATGAATTGGAAGATGGTATTGAGGAAGATTTCGATTTTGATATGGACGAGGAAACTGATATAGAGTAAACCGATGCGGTCTGTGATGAGCAGGCCGCTTATTTTTTGGAAAGGAGGCGGACCACACATGGCCACCACCCGCATCATGCCGCTGCACGCCGGCAAGGGCCGCACGGTCGGCAGGGCAATCAGCGACATTATCGACTATGTAAAAAATCCAGAAAAGACCGATCACGGCAGGCTCATCACCAACTATCAGTGCGACAGCCGCGTGGCCGACGCGCAGTTCCTGCTGGATAAGCAGACCTACGCCGCCCGCACCGGCCGGGTGCGCGGTGCGGACGACGTGATCGCCTACCACCTGCGGCAGTCCTTTGTGCCGGGCGAGATCACGCCGGAGGAAGCCAACCGCCTGGGCGTGGAGCTGGCCCGGCGCTTCACCAAGGGCAGGCACGCTTTCATCGTCTGTACCCACATCGATAAGGCTCACGTCCACAACCATATTATATGGAACTCCACCGCGCTGGAGTGCGACCGCAAGTTCCGCAACTTTTGGGGCAGCACCCGCGCCGTCCACCGTCTGAGCGACACCATCTGCGTCGAGAACAGCTACTCCATTGTGGAGGCTCCCAAGCGGTGCGGCCAGAGCTACAACAAGTGGCTGGGCGATGCGGCCAAGCCCTCCCACAAGGAGCAGCTGCGTCAGGCCATCGACCGGGCACTGGAGCAGAAACCGGCTAGTCTGGAGGAACTGCTGTGCCTGCTGGAACAGGACGGCTTTACCGTTCACCAGCGCGGCAAAACTATATCCATCGGCGTGGAGGGCTGGGGCAACAACGTCCGCTTTGAGCGGCTGGGGGACGGCTACACGCTGGACGATCTGTTGGCGGTCCTCTCCGGCCAGAAAGAGCATACGCCCCGCAAGCATCCTGCCCCGCAGGCCGTTCCGCCCAAGGTCAATCTGCTGGTGGACATTCAGGCAAAACTCCAGGCCGGAAAAGGTGCCGGGTATGCCCGCTGGGCCAAGGTGTTCAACCTCAATCAGATTGAACAGTCCCTCATCTACCTTTCTGATAACTGACTGCTGGATTATGCCGATCTGGAAACCAAAACAGCAGAGGCGACGGCCCGCTACAATGCTTTGTCCGACCAGATCAAGGCCGCCGAAAAGCGCATGGCCGAGATCGCCGTGCTGCGCACGCACATCGTCAACTACGCCAAGACCCGCGAGACCTATGTGGCCTATCGCAAGGCCGGGTATTCAAAGAAATTCCGGCAGGAGCATGAGGAGGAAATCTTGCTGCACCAGGCCGCCAAGGAAGCCTTCAACGAGCTGAATGTGAAGAAGCTGCCTACGGTCAAGGAGCTTCAGACCGAGTATGCCCAGCTGCTGGCGGATAAGAAAGCGGCTTACGGAGAGTACCGGCAGGCCCGCGCCGCCATGCGGGAACTGCTGACGGTCAAGAACAATGTGGATCGGGTCCTGGCGGTGGAGCAGACCGAGCCGCAACAGAAAGAAAAAGACCACGGCCAGCGGTAAGCTGGTCGCGGTCAAAAGCGTTCGCCAGAACGCGCAGCCACAGATTGAAAATCTGTGTTCAAAGGGGGCTTGGGGGACTTCCCACAACAAGCGCGTGGGGCTATCTGGATAGCCACAGGCATCGCTTGCCAGTCACTCCCGTCCTTATCTTGCAATATTACAAAGTCTGATTTTATGTGCGTTTTACTGTACTTATTAACTTTGTCCTCGACCATCGCTCGTAGAACAAGGGTTTATGCAGGGCCATGCGAATTCCGGCAAAGAACAGCCAGAACAAATACCCGCCGACCAGCAATCCGTGAAGTACAAGAGACGCCAAGCTGTCAAGGTGCAATACATTCATCAGAATAAACAGCAGCCGGTTCAACCAGTATGGAACCCCGACCAGACCAGTTATCAGCAGGCCATACCGAAGAAAATATTGATACCAATGCGCTGTGTCGCTGTTCGCTTGCACGATTTTCATTCGTGTCAGCCGCTTACCTGGGGTTTGCCCGTGACAAAAAGCAGGAAGCAGCCCAAAGTATAGAAGAAATAGAACCGGCAGCCATTGAATGGAAAGGGTGATTCCAAACGGGACTACGAACACGGCCAGGATGCACGATGCAAAGATCAGGCAAGCCATGTCGGCCAGAAAAGCAAAAACACGCCGCGTAAAGGATATGGAAGCACCCCGTTGGAAACTGACGGTATCCAACTCTTGCCGAGTGGGCAGCAGACGGCTCACCGGCCCGGCAAGAGCAAATCCAATCATGCTGCCCGCTGTGTTAACGATCAGGTCATCCACATCAAACAGGCGGTAGCTGCCCGGATAGACAAAATACAGACCGCTGAGCTGGGTCAGCTCGAAAAACAAAGATAATAGAAAGGACAGCTGCAATGTTTTACGCCAGTGATAACAAAAGTAGTATCTCAGATAGACGCCAAACGGCATCGTCATAAATAGGTTGAAAATGGTTGTCCAGAAGGCGCTACCTGTGAAAATGTGAAGCCAGCTGGCAGGCTGTCCAGGTTGGATTTCTGCTTGCTTGACTATATCGGCAAGAAAAGAAAACGGGATAAGCTGCGCCTTATGCCCATGCAGAGTGGCGGCCTTTTCCGGCGTAGGCAGCGGTAGAATGACAAGGCAATAGACGCAGAGAAGGTACAGAAGAAAGCTGTACACGATCAGAACCCGTAAACTGAGGACCGATCCATATTTATGATAACTCCATGCGATGTATGGCACTGTAAACAGAACGACGATCATCGGGTAAATGACCATCGCCTGCCGCAGTGCTTCAAGATATTGACTCATCTGTTTTCCTTTCGGGGTTTTGTTCTATATTGCCGAGATTTATGAAATAAGCGGCTGGGTCGGCAGAGAGATTCTGACTTCCAACCCAGGTGGGGTGGTGCCGGAAAAAGAAACGGTTCCGCGCTGAGCTATTACGATCTGCATTACCAGTTTTAAGCCAAGACCATGCTCGTTCTTTTCATCGCTGCCTTGGGTACTGGTAATGTCGTCTCCGCGATTTAATACGTTCAGACGTTCCGGCTCGATCCCTATGCCATCGTCAGAAACTGTGCAAAGGCAACGCCCGTTTTCTTCTCCGACAGAAACGGAAATTCTGCACCCATGCGGGTTGTGGGTGATGCTGTTGCGGATCAAATTGTCCAGCATACGCCGCAGCAGTCCATCGTCCCCCAAAAGGTGGATCGAGCGTCCTGGCTGCATCTCGGCAAATACGATTTCATATCGACTGTCCAGACCGCTATTCAGCACTTCACTGACAGCCTGGCGGCTGGTCTCTACCCAATCAACATCTTTGAAGTGAACGGGCTGGAGCGCATATTCCAGCTTGGTAGTCAGGTTCAAATCATCGATCAGCCGTTTCATCTTTTCGCTTTCCCGGCGAATAATTCCTGCTTGCTTTCTTGCGTTCGGTGGAAGGTCGCAGTCATCTTCCAGCTCGCTGGCATACCCAAGCACCATCGAAAGCGGTGTGCGAATGTCGTGAGATACGCCGCGAATCCACTCCGCTCTTGTGTTGTCCTTCTTCTTCATATAACCTGCGGCCCGGTTCAGTCCGGCGTTGATCTCAGCCAGCTCCCCTTGTTCTTCCAGATGCAAAGCTTTTCCGTGACTTAAATTTTGAATGCCTTGCAGAATGGGCGTCATCGCTTTTTCGACTTTCCGCGTATTTCGCAAAATCAGGAAAATAATGAGCAACAGATTGATGATAAAAACCGCTGCAATTCCACCAAGTAAAACCCCCATGTAGGGCCATTCCAGAGAAAAATAATATTTTACCAGCGTTCCGGGCTGATAGCCTACAACCATGAGCTTGCCATCTGCACGCGTCCATATTTTAACTGGATAGTCCTCCAGATACCAACGGCTGAAAGAAGCCACCTCTGTACTGGTA
>CAMGCA010000229.1 GCA_946011705.1 uncultured Clostridia bacterium
AAACGAAGCGCCGAGGGCGGCTCTTCCGTGCAGTCCGTGGAGGCCCAGATTGCGTATGTAAAGGAGCGGCTGGCATGACGAAGGTATTTATTGACGGCAGCGCCGGAACCACCGGCCTGCGGATTCGGGAGCGGCTCAGCGGACGGAAGGATTTGGAGCTCCTGACGCTCAGCGAGGAATTGCGTAAGGACGCAAACGCCCGGAAGGATATGCTGAATACTGCGGATATCGCCTTCCTGTGCCTGCCCGACGCGGCGGCTGTGGAAGCAGTATCCCTGATTGACAGTGACCACGTTGCGGTCATCGACACTTCCACTGCCCATCGGGTCAGCGACGGCTGGGCCTACGGCTTTGCGGAGCTGTCCGATGCCCACCGGCAGGCCATCGTTTCTTCCAAGCGGGTAGCCAACCCCGGCTGCCACGCCAGTGGCTTTATCGCGGGGGTCTATCCTCTGGTGAAGCATGGTGTGATTTCCACCGATTTTCCTCTGACGGCCTACTCTCTCACCGGCTATTCCGGCGGCGGCAAGAAGCTGATTGCGGAATATGAGGACGAAAACCGGGATGTACGCCACGAGAGCCACCGGATTTACGGCACGACGTTAACCCATAAGCACCTGCCGGAAATGCAGAAAATCTGCGGTTTGACACAGAAACCGGTGTTTTCTCCTATTCTGGGAGATTTTTACGCCGGAATGGCGACATCCGTATTGCTTCCCGGTATTGACGCACAGACTGCGTGGGAAGCGCTGAGTGACCATTATGCAGGGCAAAGCTTGGTTAGTGTTGCCCCCCTTGGCGGAGATGAGGCAGTTGTCTACGCCAGCACTTACGCCGGGAAGGACACCATGCGCATTCAGGTCAGCGGGCAGCGGGACCAGTGCATGGTCACGGCGATTTTTGATAACCTGGGTAAGGGCGCGTCCGGTGCGGCGATTCAGAACATGAATCTGCTGCTGGGGCTGGATGAGGCAACCGGACTGTCCCTGTGAGAGAAGGAGAGTAGTATGAAGGTAATTGAAGGCGGCGTCTGCGCCGCAAAGGGTTTTTCCGCGAACGGTGTCCACTGCGGCATCCGGAAAAACCATACCAAGAAGGATTTATCCCTGATTTTCAGCAGCGTGCCCGGCAGCGCCGCTGCGGTATATACTACCAATCTGGTCAAGGGTGCGCCCCTGACCGTGACGAAAAAGCATCTTGCCAACGGAGTTGCCCAGGCGGTAATCTGCAACAGCGGTAATGCCAACACCTGCAACGCAAACGGCATCGAGATTGCCGAGGAAATGAGCGCTCTGGCAGCCAAAGCCCTGGGCATTTCCCCGGAGGATATGATTGTGGCCTCCACCGGCGTCATCGGTCAGCCCCTGTCCATCGACCCCATCGCCGCAGGCCTGCCGGAGCTGGCTGCCGGTCTGTCTCCTGAGGGCGGCAGAGCCGCCGCCGAGGGCATCATGACCACCGACACCATTCGCAAGGAGGTTGCTGTGGAATTCACCCTGGGCGGAAAGACCTGCCGTTTGGGCGGCATCGCCAAGGGCAGCGGCATGATCCACCCCAACATGGCGACCATGCTGGTGTTCCTCACCACTGACGCGGCGATTACCCCCGCCATGCTGCAAAAAGCCCTGTCCGGTGACATTGCGAACACCTTCAATATGCTGTCCATCGACGGCGACACCTCCACCAACGACATGGTGACGATTCTGGCCAACGGCCTGGCAGGTAACCCTGTGGTGGACACCGAGGGCGAGGACTTTACTGCCTTCATGCAGGCTCTGAATTCGGTGACGGTTTCTCTGTGCCGGAAGATTGCCGGTGACGGCGAGGGGGCTACCAAGCTGCTGGAGTGCAAGGTCACCGGTGCGGCGAACCTCGCCACCGCGAAAACCGTTGCAAAAAGTGTCATCTGCTCCAGCCTGTTGAAGGCCGCCATGTTCGGCGCGGACGCCAACTGGGGTCGGGTGCTGTGCGCCATCGGCTACAGCGGTGCAGCTGTGGACGTAAATAAGGTGGACGTTGCCTTCCGCAGCGCGGCGGGCACCGTGGAAGTCTGCAAGAACGGCGCGGGGCTTCCTTTCTCCGAGGAAATCGCAAAGAAAGTTCTTCTGGAAGAGGAAATCGAGATTCTGGTGGAACTGAACAGCGGCGACGCCGCTTCCACCGCCTGGGGCTGCGATCTGACCTACGATTATGTGAAAATCAACGGCGACTACAGAACATAATTTGACGCGGCGGTGAAGAACATGGAAAACGAACTGACAAATATGGAACGGGCCGAGGTACTGACCCAGGCCCTGCCCTACATCAAAAAATACAGCGGCAAAATCGTGGTCATCAAGTACGGCGGCAACGCCATGGTCAACGAGCAGCTCAAGCAGCAGGTGATGGAGGATATCGCCCTGCTGTGGCTCATCGGTGTGAAGGTGGTGCTGGTTCACGGCGGCGGTCCGGAGATCAGCGAGACTATGAAGCGCCTTGGCAAGCAGGCCCAGTTTGTGAACGGCCTGCGGGTCACGGACAAGGAAACCGTGGACATTGTCCAGATGGTGCTGGCGGGCAAGGTCAACAAGAGCCTTGTAAATCTCTTGCAGATGAAGGGCGGTCACGCGGTGGGCCTTTCCGGTATTGACGGCGGCATCATCGAGGCCACTATGAAGGACGAGACCCTGGGCTATGTGGGCAAAATTACCCGCATCCGCACCCAGCCCATTACGGATTTGCTGGAAAAGAACTACGTTCCCGTGATTTCCACCGTTGCCAGCGACCGGCTTGGCAACACCTACAACATCAACGGCGACACCGCCGCTGCCTACATTGCGGGAGCGCTGAATGCCGAGCGCCTCATCATGATGACCGATATCGCGGGTATTCTGCGGGACAAGGACGACCCCAGCACTCTGATTCCCGCGCTGACGGTGAAGGAAGCGAAAAAGCTCTTTGATGAGGGCGTGATCTCCGGCGGCATGATTCCCAAGGTGGACTGCTGCATCGAGGCCATCGACAAGGGCGTAAAACATGTGGTAATTATGGACGGACGGGTGCCCCACTCCATCTTGATGGAGCTTCTTACCGACGAAGGCGCAGGCACCATGGTGATGGGAGACTGAATATGAGCATTACTGCAATGGATCAGGAATATGTGGCGGGCACCTACAAGCGCTTTCCGGTGGAGATTGTCTCCGGCAAGGGCAGCCGGGTGGTGGACGCAAACGGAAAGAGCTATGTGGACATGGGCTCCGGTATTGGCGTTACCGCCTTCGGCTTCGGTGACGAAGCCTGGATGGCGGCGGTAACCGATCAGCTGGGCAAGGTGCAGCATACCTCCAACCTCTACTACACCGAGCCTTGCGCAAAACTGGCCAAGCTCTTGTGCGAAAAAACCGGAATGAAGAAGGTATTCTTCTCCAACTCCGGCGCGGAGGCCAACGAGTGCGCCATCAAGGTGGCAAGAAAGTATTCCGCCGAGAAAAAGGGTCTGGACTGCTACACCATCGTGACCCTGGTGAACAGCTTCCATGGCCGTACGCTGACAACCCTGGCAGCTACGGGACAGGAGCACTTTCATCAGCTGTTCCAGCCTCTGACCCCCGGCTTTGTCCATGTACCGGCGAACGACATTGACGCGCTGAAAAAGTGCGTGGCAGAATTTAATGTTGCTGGCATCCTCATGGAGGTGGTGCAGGGCGAGGGCGGCGTGTTGCCCCTGACGGAGGAATACCTTGCGGCAGCCAATGCCATTGCCCACGAAAACGACATTCCTTTCATGATCGACGAGGTGCAGACCGGCAATGGACGCTCCGGCAAGCTCTACAGCTATATGCACTACCCCATCCAGCCGGATATCGTCTCCACTGCCAAGGGCTTGGGCGGCGGTTTGCCCATTGGCGCTACCCTGCTGGGGGAGAAGGTGCAGAACGTTCTGGGCTTCGGCGACCACGGCTCCACCTTTGGCGGAAACCCTGTGAGCTGCGCCGGCGCGGTCAGCGTGGTGGAGCGGCTGACGGACGCG
>CAMGCA010000230.1 GCA_946011705.1 uncultured Clostridia bacterium
CTCCACTTTTCCCTGCATGACAGACCTCCAAGTATAGCCGCGTGGCTGGATTTTCCCGCGGCGTCTGCCCTCAGTATACCCGGTTGCCGGGAAATGATACGGCGGCGGCTTTGGCGGTTTTTCACAAATTTTCAGCGGGTACGGCCAAACGGTAACAAAATATGACACGGTATTTTTACGATTTGTAAACTTTCTTAAGATTTTTGGAAGAAAAACCGGGCATCCCCGCCGGTGACGTAACCCGGTTTTTTGCAAACCTGAGGTGTGGATATGCAAATCCCTATGCAGGCTATCCACAGGCAGTGGTGGAAAACCAAAATGGCAGGATACCTGTTGATAACTCGGAGTTTTCCACATTCTCCACAGATTTTTCCACAAGAGTTATCCACAGGGAAGATGGATTGTGAATATTCATTTTTCGTTCACATAACCTGCCGCCATGCTTTCCGGGAAAAGCTCACTTTTTTACCTGTGGTGGAATTTCACCAAGGAGAAATCTTTGTGCAAAAATTCGGGTCTTGACAGCCGTCCTGACAGCGGAAAATACCGCCAGGTGAGAACAATGGCAAAAAAATTCAAAAAGGGGGTTGATTTTGTCTTGCGAAGACGCTATAATGTGTGTCTGTATGGAAAGCTAACACAAGGAGGTGAAATCCATGCCCAACATCAAGTCCTCCAAGAAGGATGTCATTTCTTCCAAGTTCGCTTATGAGAAGAACAAGGCTGACAAGTCTGAGCTGAAGACCACTCTGAAGAAGTTTGACGCCGCTGTGGTGTCCGGCGACAAGACTGCCGCCGAGACCGCCTACAAGCTGGCTGTCAAGGCTGTGGATCAGGCTGCTCAGAAGGGTCTGCTGCACAAGAACAACGCTGCCCGCAAGAAGAGCAGCATGACGCTGCAGCTGAACAAGCTGGCCTGATTTCTCTGAAAATATCTCCCTCCTGAGTTCCGGAGGGAGTTTTTTCATGTCCGAGCCTGTCGAAACCACGGGGAAGAATTTCGTTGCTTTCTGGCGGCGGAAAGCGTATAATAGGAGATACCGTAGGGCGGGCTCATGCCTCCACCCTACAAAGCGCTTGTAATGAAGGCGGTGAAGCCATGGCGCGGCTGAGAGACCCTGTGACCATCCTGAAAGGGGTGGGGGAAGCCCGGGCAAAGCAGCTTGCCAATCTGAATATTTTCACCCTGGGCGATCTGATCTGCCATTTTCCCCGGGGCTACGAGGATCGCACCCGGCTGGTGCCCATCGCAGAGCTGGAACCCGACGTGCCCGCCTGCTTCAAGGCCATGGTGATGAACACCCCCCGAACCGCCCATATCCGCAAGGGACTGGACATGACCAAGGTGCAGCTGGCGGATACCACCGGGCGGCTGAACGTGACCTTTTTCAACAGCCGGTTTGCCTCTGAGCAGCTGCAATACGGAAAAGAATACATCTTTTACGGTGCGGTCAGCGGGGATTTCGTGGGCTACAATATGACCAATCCCATTTTCGAAGCACCGGAGGCTCCGGGAGTTACCACCCGCCGGGTGCTGCCCGTCTATCCGCTGACGGCGGGACTGAGCAATGCTGTGCTGCTGAAGCTCATTGCTCAGGCGCTGGCGGTGTGTGACCCGCCGGCGGAAATCCTGCCGGAGCCGGTGCGGCGGGAATACGGAATCCTGCCCGCCGGGGAGGCGTACTTCGCCATTCACCAGCCGAAGGATATGGCTCAGGCGGAGCAGGCCAAAAAACGGCTGATTTTTGAGGAATTCTTCGTCTTTTCCGCAGGCCTTTCCTTGATGCGGGCGGCCCGGGCGGAGAAAAAAGCGGTTCCTTATTCCAATTGTAATATGAAGCCCTTTTATGGTGTCCTGCCCTTTACCCTGACGGGGGCGCAGCAGCGGGCCATTGGGGAGATCCTCTCGGATTTTCAAAAGGGAGCGCCCATGAACCGGCTGGTGCAGGGCGATGTGGGTAGCGGCAAGACCATGGTGGCCGCCGCGGCGGCGTTCTGCGCGGCGAATAACGGCAAGCAGACCGCGCTCATGGCCCCCACGGAAATTCTCGCCGAGCAGCATTACGCTTCCCTTCAAAAGCTCTTTGAGCCGCTGAATATTTCCGTGGATTTGCTGACCGGCTCCATGTCCGTGAAACAGAAAAAGGAAGCCCGGGAGCGGTTGGCTTCCGGACAGACTACGGTAATCGTGGGCACCCACGCCCTGCTGACAGATTCTACACAGTTTTTAGATTTGGGATTGGTGATCGCTGATGAGCAGCACCGCTTCGGCGTGGCTCAGCGGTCGAAATTGTCCGCCAAAGGGGAGGATCCCCATCTGCTGGTCATGTCCGCAACCCCCATTCCCAGAACGTTGGCGCTGTTAATGTATGGCGATCTGGACGTATCGATTTTGGATGAACTGCCTCCGGGACGGGAGACGGTGGATACCTTTCTGGTGAGGGAGAGCTACCGCCCCCGGATCAACGCCTTTATCCGCAAGCAGGTCAGCGAAGGACACCAGTGCTTCGTGGTCTGCCCGGCGGTGGAGGAAAATCAGGAGCTGGGGATTAAAGCGGCTTCCGCCTGGGCCGATACCTTACAGCAGACCGTGTTCCCCGATCTGCGCATCGCCCTGCTGCATGGGCAGATGAAGGGCACGGAGAAGGAAGAAGCCATGGCCGCCTTTGCCCGGGGGGAGGCGGACGTGATGGTAGCTACCACGGTCATTGAGGTGGGCGTGGATGTGCCCAACGCAACCCTGATGGTCATTGAGGACGCGGACCGGTTCGGTCTGAGCCAGCTGCACCAGCTCCGGGGCCGGGTGGGCCGGGGCAAGGCGAAGAGCTACTGCATCCTCACCAGCCACAACCGGAATCCGGAGACCCTGCAGCGGTTGAAGGCCCTGTGCAAAACCACCGACGGCTTCAAAATCGCGGAGGAGGACTTAAAACTTCGTGGCCCCGGTGATTTCTTTGGTTCCCGGCAGTCGGGGCTGCCTGCCTTCCGGGTGGCGGATTTAAGCTGTGACCTTGCGACGTTAAAGGATGCTCAGACCGCTTCCGCCCGGTGGATCGAGGACCACGGCACTGAGGATACCCCGGAGGCAAATGCCCTTCGGGAGCGGATCGGAGAACTCTTTGCCCGTTCCGAAGGAACGATGAACTGAACTGCAAACTATGGTAGGGCGGGGGCTTGTCCCCGCCATCCGCGAAGCGGCCCTGCCGGAATTTGAAAGGATGAAACCGATGAAAAAAAGATGGATGATAAATCTGCTGCTGGCCAGCCTGCTGCTGGCGCTGCTGGCTCCCGCCGCCTCTGCCGTTGCCGCCAGCGGAACCTGCGGCGAGGGACTGACCTGGAAGCTGGAAAACTACACCCTCACCGTCACCGGCAGCGGTGAAATAGAGGACGGCTGCCCCTGGGCGGACTATAAGACCAAGATCGACCATGTGGTGCTGGAGGGCGGCGTGACCAAGGTTGGCAAGGAGAACTTCTCCGGCTGTGACCGGCTGGAGACCGTGGACTTTGGCGATTCCCTGGTGGAGATCGGCGAAAAGGCCTTCTACGGCTGCGAGGATATCGAGTATATCCATCTGCCCGCCACCTTCCGCATTTTCGGACCCCAAAGCTTTCAGAAATGCGACAGCCTGAAATATGTGTACTGCGACGGCCCCATGCCCAGCTTCAAGGACAGCTGCCTGTGGACGGGCAATTATATTTCCGTGTTCTTCCCCACCGACAACCCCTGGCCCTATGAGTATACCTCCACCCTGATCAGCAGCTACGGCGGGAATCTCGGCATCATGATGGGCAACTTTGACCCCGACAACCTGCCGGTGAAGACCGAGAAGACCACAGAGGAAACCACGGAGGAGACCACTGGGGAGACGGAGGCAGAGACCGAAGCCACAGAGGCCGCTGTGGCAGCCCTTGCGGAGACGGAAGCCGTCACAGAGGCCACGGTGCCGCCCACCACCGAGCCCGAAACCCCGGAAGCCACCCCCGTACCCACCACCGACGAGACCAC
>CAMGCA010000231.1 GCA_946011705.1 uncultured Clostridia bacterium
TCCCCCTGCTGCAGCGGTGTCCGCCGGTAAGACCAGATGACACCTCGGGTACTGAAGTTATTCGGCGTACCCGCTGAAGAAGGATAGCTTGTGTAGAAGGTGCCCAGCATGGAGCTTCCCTCGATAATCAGCCGATCCGGTTCTTCCTCTGAAGAGTAGCCTGCAGGCCAGTAGCTGAAATAGATCCAGCCGGAATCCACATCACGGGGGCGGCAGCGAATACCGGTATGTCCCCCCGCCGTGTAGGGAACCTGCTCGTAAATCCAGCTGTCGATGAGATTCAGCTTCATAGAAAAATCACCATATTGGAAATCCACAGGTGTCTGCCAGTTGTATTCGCCGCCAACGGTGTAGAGAATTACCGGAGGTTCCTCCCAGAAGCTTTGCAGAAACGCTTCCAGCTTTTCATCCTGAATCACCCACAGACGGGCATTTTGCAGATATTCCGCGAACCGGTCGTCGTACTGTTCCGTTTGGGAGGTAAGGAGCATTTCTGCCTTTTCATCTGTCCATCGGATGGCAACAGCCAGCTCATTCGTTCAATCCAACAGTTTAATACTGCAACCGGTTCCCTTAAAATCCTGGGCGATATCCCGGAAATTACATCCCTGAACATTCTCTCCCGGCGTAATCGCCTCTTTGGGAATCCCGTTTAGAATCGTCAGCAGATTTTGCAAGGTCTCCTGAGAAATCGCACCGTTCGTGCTGGAGGAATGGGTACTGTTTCCCGTTTGCTCATATTCCAGAGTCGCGTAGGCTTTCGCAGAGCGAATTGCAAGGGGCGTAATTTGGGAAGTCCACTTCCAAGGTTCATCCTCCGAAGCAAAGGGAGTACCGCTGGTTTCACGATCCACGACGCAATCCGTAATCTGGACTAAAAAGCTCCGCAGCGGTTCCGGGTTGGAGAGGAGATACCCTTCCTCGCCGCCGTCCTCCCAGATCATTGAGCAGTCCTGCATCACATTCACGACCCGATATCCAAGGGCGTAAGACACCTGGATGGGAAGGTTGTTCATGTAATTTGCCTGGGCCTGGGCAAATTCTTCAGGGGAGGCCTGTATCACATGGCCTTCCAAATCATTCAGAAGTGTTTTCATAACAGAAACCTGCTGGGCATTCAAGGTCGTGAGCCTTCTGCCGCAGGTCTGAATCCCGGTAATCTGGTGCGTCAGCGGCTGATACGCTTCTTCCAGCGGCAGCGCTTCCAGTCCATCGGATGTCAGGGCTAGCTGCCAGCAGGACGCGACACCATAAGTCGCATTCTTAGGAAGCGTCCGTTTAATTAAGAACAGATGATCCTTTTGCACCACAAGCGTATTAAAGAAAGCGTCATCCTCAGGCAGGGTCAGCTTCTGTCCGGCTGCCGGATCATAGCATTGCACCCATCGGTGTTCGTCATCATTGACAACTGCGTACACCTCGCATATTTTGTCTCCGTTCAGGTCGGCAAAGGCCACACTGCGCACATCTCCGGAAAACAGGGCTTCTCCGGTACGCGCATTCCGCAGTCCCCATTCCCCGTCCTCGCCGGTACTATACTCCAGAAAGATTTCTGCCTTGCCGGGGACACGAATGCTGTTTTCATTCTCTCGGGGCATTTCCACAGAATCATCATCCGTATTGCGCCACAGATAGACACCGCTGGTTTCTACCGGGAATTCCAAAGTATCTTCCTGATTTTCACCGGTTTCCTTGTCGGTGTAAGTCAATACCATCCGGTAGTTACCCGGCAGCAGAATACCGAAATTCTCTGACCAATCCACCTGCCAGCCCGTTTCAGCGGCAGTCAAAGAAATGGAGATCTCTCCCTTCGGCTGTCCAAGCATTTCCACTGGTTTCCACTCACCGTCGTCATATTCCAGCAGGCAATTTTGAATTTCCAAATCAGAAGATTTCGGTTTGCATTCCAGCAGCAAACCTTGGGGTGTTATTTCTGCCGCTTTGAATTCAATTTCCCGTTTCGGACTTGTCAGGAAGCACACGGCAATGACGCATCCCGTGACCAGCGCTGTGACGACCACCCAGAAGGCGGGCTTTTTGTAGTGCATCACACCTTTGATCCGCTCTTTGACCCCAACTTCTCCAAAGGCCAGCGGACAGGCGGCAATGCTGCGACTCTGGACGCTGCAATTCAGAAGTGCCGTGGAGTAAGCCCGGCGGCCGTCCATTGGCATATCCCGAATCACTTTTTCATCGCAGGCTGCCTCGATATCCCGGCAAAGCAGGATGTAAGCGATCCACAGCACCGGATTGAACCAATAAAAACTGAGCAGCAGATATCCCAAGGGCTTCCACCAATGGCCGTGTCTGCGGATATGGGCCTGCTCATGGGCAATGACATAGGGAACGTCTTCTGCATTCATCCGGGCAGGCAGATAGATCACAGGGCGAATCAGACCCAGCACAAATGGCGTATCCACAAACTCGCTCCGCTTGATATTTTTTTCGATAGGAATAGAAGTCGCTACCCTATGTTTCAAAAGCAAATAGCTTATCAAAACGTACGCGAGCATAATTCCAAGACCAACGATCCAGATTCCGGAAAGAATAGGCACCCACGTCTGCGTTGCGCTGCTGTCAGGCGTCGAATCCATTGGTCGTTCCAACACTACATTTCCGCTGGAATCAAGGATCTGTCCTTTGCCCTGCGGAACCAGGCCTTTCTCCAGAACAACGTTTCCCGAAGAATCGATGATTTCTCCTCTGCTCTGTACTTCTGAAATTGCTGACTCTTGAAACTCTGTATCCGGAACCAGACTGAATGTACTTTCTATGGAAAACGGGCAAAGCAATCTGAGAGCGACAAGCGCCCACAGCAGACAGGAAATCCATTTGGGCATCCTGCGAAAAAGGAATCTGACAGCTGTGATGGCCAGAACAAGCCAACTGGCAGTCATACTCATATCCACGAGTTTTAAGAAGAAAGCTTCCACAGCGCACCTGCCTTACCGCTGGATGATCCGACGGATTTCTTCGATCTCAGCATCACTCAGAGACTGCCGGCGTCCAAAGGCAGCAATAAATGCGGGCAGAGACCCCTCGAATTTCTTATCCACCATTTCGTCCAGTTCGCTGAGCTGCGCTTCCTCCTTGGAAACGATAGAGGTCACGATTGTGTTCTCGTTCTGGATGACACCTCTTTCGGAGAGCCGTTTGATAACGGTATAGGTCGTGGTCTTGGACCAGCCCAGCTTCTCCTTGCAAAGTTTCGCAAGCTCTGTGCTTTTGATAGGCTCGTTTTCCCAGAGAATCAAACAGAATCGGTACTCACTTTCAAATATTTTAGGTGTCGGCATGGTACGCCTCCTTGGTCTAATGTATTAGTACACGCTGATTCTAATACATTAGATCTGCTTTGTCAATAGGATGGACACACAATTCACACATTCTTTATGGACAAAGCATCTCCGCAGTTCTTACCGCTGTATTTCCACCATTTGCCTTGATGGAAATGCGGCATTTTTTGTTGCGTCCCGGATAGATTTTTGACCTATCCCGGAATAGGAATGGTTTTTACGATTTCGGACATAACTTAGGCAGCGGGACAAACTGTAATCTCCGAACCCAAAAACATCTATCTCCAAAGAACCATTGGAGACCATGCCCGATGTGATGGATGCCAAGCAGCTTGCGGAAGCATTGCGCATTTCCAAAGCCGGGGCATACAACCTGCTGAACAGCCCGGATTTCCCCACTTTGCGGATTGGTGGACGGAAGCTGGTGATGAAGCAGGACCTACTGGAATGGTTGAGGAACCATACCAACGGAAAGGGGTAAAACTGCGGTCAAGAGCTGGGAAAAACGAGAATTTACCGATAGCGGGATTCGGAACGTATCCTGCATCATCCAGACAAATTCTATTGAAAAAATGCCACACTTTCCCGGCTCTTGAGCCGGGAAAAATCTTTGAATACAGGAGGATTCTTATGAAAGCAGGACTTACGAAGAAGCAAAAGGTCACAGAGGTATTCTACAATGCCAA